>NZ_JARAML010000028.1:0-75057 GCF_028807375.1 Marinovum sp. PR37
AAACATCACACGATGTGCGTCAGAGCCAATTTTGCATGCCGATTGACATTCTCGCCGAGCTGACCAAGGCGCTGGCAGAGCGCGCCCTGGCCGCCGAGCTGGATGACCATCTAACCGAGGAGCGCGCAGAGCCGCCGGCGGAAGGGGCATCTCAGGCTCCGAACCGGCGCAATGGTAGCAGCGAGAAGACGGTTACCACCGACAGCGGCAAGGTCGTTCTGGACAGGCCAAGATGCATTCCTGCGTGCGGTTGGTTCAGGCTGCTTCCAGAGCGACGCGACTATCGCGTTCGTCAAAATGAAAGGCGCGCGCGTCATCGAAATCGAGGCTGACGCGTGCGCCGACCGGCGTCAGGTCCTGCCCGAAGAGGCGCAGGGTCAGGCGTTCGCCCTCGTCGGTCTTGACCAGCAGGTTGGTGTCGCCGCCAAGACGTTCCACGTAGGTCACCTCGCCGTTGATGCGGCCGTGGTCCACGACACGCAGGTGTTCGGGGCGGATGCCTAGGGTGTGGCCGGGGCGGAGGCCGGGAACGGAGCGTTCGAGGAAATTCATCGAGGGGGAGCCGAGGAAACCTGCGACGAAGCGGTTGCCGGGGTTGTTGTAGAGTTCCAACGGCGAGCCCACCTGCTCGATCCGGCCATCGCGGAGCACCACGATCTTGTCGGCGAGCGTCATGGCTTCGATCTGGTCGTGGGTGACGTAGATCATCGAGGCCGAGAGCGTCCGGTGGAGGGCGGCGATCTCGACGCGGGTGTTCATCCGCAGGGCTGCGTCGAGGTTCGACAGCGGTTCGTCGAAGAGGAACAGTTTCGGTTCGCGCACGATGGCGCGGCCAATGGCGACGCGCTGGCGCTGGCCCCCGGAGAGCTCGGCGGGGCGGCGGGTGAGGTACTTGTCGAGGTCGAGCATTTTCGACGCCTTGGTGACGCGCTCTTCCACCACGGGTTTGGCCTGGCCCTCCTGTTTCAGCCCCAGCCCCATGTTGTCCTTGACGTTGAGGTGCGGGTAGAGCGCGTAGGACTGGAACACCATGGCGATGCCGCGCTTGGCAGGGGGCACGGTATTGACCACATCGCCGCCGATGGCGACGGTGCCGGAGGAGGCGTCCTCCAGCCCGGCGATCACCCGCAAGAGGGTGGACTTGCCGCAGCCGGAGGGACCGACGAAGACGACGAACTCGCCGTCCTCGACGGTCAGGTTGATGTCTTTCAGCACGTGGACCGAACCGAAGGATTTGTTCACGTTTTCCAGTTTCAAGGCGGTCATGTCTGGTTTCCTCCCAAGGTGACGGGTTTGCCGGTCCGGATGCTTTCGTCGGCGGCAAGGCAGATGGCGAGCGAGGTGACGGCGTCGCTCATGTGGCGGGTGAGGTCGGTGTTCTGCGCGATGGCGTCGAGCATGAAGGCCTGTTCGGCATCGCAGAGCTGCTGGTGGCCGGGCTCGTCGGGCAGGTCGATCAGGCGGTCGCCTTCGGGGCGGTGTACCAGCAGCCCGCCGACGCGGGTGTGGCCGTCGACGTCGTCGGATTTGCCCTTGTCCGCGTCGGTGATCGAGACCGCGCCATTGGGGCTGACCACGTCCTTCACGAAAAACGCGGTTTCCGACATCATCGGGCCCCAGCCGGCCTCGTACCAGCCGACCGAGCCGTCGTCGAAGATCACCTGGAACTGGCCGTAGTTGTACATGCCCTCTGGGATCTCATCGCTGAGGCGCAGGCCCATGCCGTGCAGGCGGGTGGGCTTGGCGTCGGTTATCTGGCACATGACATCGACGTAGTGCACGCCGCAATCGACGATGGGAGAGGTGGTCTGCATGAGGGCCTTGTGGGTCTCCCATGTTTCGCCGGTGGACTGCTGGTTGAGGTTGAGGCGGAAGACGTAGGGGCCCCCGAGGGTGCGGGCTTCGGCGATCAGGCGCTTCCATGAGGGGTGGTGGCGCAGGATGTAGCCGACGACCAGCTTGCGGTTGAGGCGGGTGGCGGTGTCGGTGACGCTTTGCGCCTCCTCGGCGGTCATGGCGAGGGGTTTCTCGACAAAGACATGGGCGCCGGATTCCATCGCGGCGATGGCATAGGGGGCATGGGTGTCGGTGTAGGTGGCGATGACCACGAGGTCGGGTTTTGTTTCGGTGAGGGCGGTGTGGAAGTCGTTGAACGCCGGATAGTCGGTGAGGTCGGGGTGATCCACGGTGCCGGAGCGGTTGACGAGGCCGACGATTTGCGCGTCGGGGTGGCGGTGGTGGGCGAGGGCATGGGAGAGGCCCATGTTGCCCAGGCCGGCGATAAGGACGCGGGTCATTGGGTTGCTCCTCCGTTGCAGTGAGGTTGCTCGGCGGAACGCCGGGCCGCGCCCGACCCTCCCCCCGGGAGGGCGCATTTCTGCTGTTGTGCGCCGAGCC
This sequence comes from Marinovum sp. PR37, assembly GCF_028807375.1. NCBI lineage: Bacteria > Pseudomonadati > Pseudomonadota > Alphaproteobacteria > Rhodobacterales > Roseobacteraceae > Marinovum > Marinovum sp. PR37. The sequence continues at coordinate 2,398 of NZ_JARAML010000028.1, forward strand.
AAGGTTGTGCGCGGTGCGGGTGCTGTGCGTCCGACCTGCGGAGTGTGCGCCCACCCGTCGCCATTGTCGCTCGGACCAATGGCGCTCCGATGGCGACCGGGCGCGGCCCTCTGTTGCTTATGGTCATTTCACCGCTCCCGAGGTGATGCCGCGGATCAGCTGGCGCGAGAAGATGACGTAGAGCACCATGACCGGCAGGATTGCCAGCGACAGGGCCGAGAGGACGGCGTTCCAGTCGGTTACGAACTGGCCGATGAACACCTGCGAACCCAGTGTGAGAGTCTTGGTTTCCTCGGCGGGGGCAAGGATCAGCGGGAACCAGAGGTCGTTCCAGATCGGGATCATGTTGAACACCGCGACCGTGGCCATGGCCGGGCGGACCAATGGCAGGACGAGGCGGAAGAAGATCTTGTATTCGCTCAGCCCGTCGATGCGGCCCGCGTTCTTCAGGTCGTCCGAGACGCCCCGCATGAACTCGGACAGGATGAAGACGGCGAGCGGCAGGCCTTGCGCGGTATAGACCAGGATCAGCGCCCAGAGGGTGTTCACGAGGCCGGTCGAGACCATCATCTCGAGGATCGCCACGGTGCCGATGCGGATCGGGATCATGATGCCCAAGGCAAGGTACAATCCCATCAGCGTGTTGCCCTTGAAGCGGTATTCGGCCAGGGCAAAGGCCGCCATGGCGCCGAACAGCAGGATGAAGAACAGCGAGGCCACGGTGACGATCATGGAGTTCTGGAAGTAGAGGAAGAAATCGCCCTGCTTCATGACCGTCTCGTATCCGATCAGGCTGAAGCTCTCCTCGTCGGGCAGGGCCAGCGGATCGCGAAAGATCGCGCGGCGGGTCTTGAAGCTGTTGGTGACGATCACGAAGACCGGAAAGAGCGCGATCAGGGTGTAGAGGATCAGGACCCCGTGAGACCCGAGCCGGGTCGAGAGTGTCTGGCGTGCGGCTTGCATGGCGGCGCCTCCTTCAGAACTGATAGGTGCGCAGGCGGCGCTGGATACCGAAGAGGTACAGGCACACGCCGACAAGGATGATGAGGAACATGGCCGAGGCAATCGCGGACCCCATGTGCGGATCGCCCAGTTGCAGCTGGAAGCCGAAGAAGGTGCGATACATGAAGGTGCCGAGGATGTCGGTCGAGAAATCCGGCCCGGCCAGCGCGCCCTGGGCGGCATAGATCAGGTCGAAGGCGTTGAAGTTGGCCACGAAGGTGAGGATCGAGATGATGCCGATCGAGGGCAGGATCAGCGGCAGCTTGATCTTCCAGAAGGCCGCCATGCCGGTGATGCCGTCGCATTCCCCCGCTTCGAGGATCTCTTCGGGGATCGACAGCAGGGCGGCGTAGATCAGCATCATCGGGATGCCGACGAACTGCCAGACCGAGACGAGGCTCAGGGTGGTCAGGGCGTATTCCTCCTTGCCGAGCCAGGGGGCGTAGAGGAACTTCAACCCGATGGCGTCGAGCATGTCAGGGGCGATGCCCCAGATCGGGGAGAGGATCAGTTTCCAGGCGAAGCCGACGATGACGAACGACAGGATGGTGGGGACGAAGATCGCGGTGCGGTAGAGCGCGGCGAAGCGCAGGCGCCGCGACGACAGGATCGCGGCCAGCGCGATGCCGATGGGGTTCTGCACCAGCATGTGAATGAGGAAGAACCAGAAATTGTTGCCGAGCGCGTTCCAGAACTGGTCGGACCAGATGGCGTCTCCGAACAGGGTGCGGAAGTTGTCGAGCCCGACGAAGACCCGCTCCTGGTCGATGCGGTTGAAGAACGACAGCCGCATTGTGTTGAACAGCGGGTAGATCATCACCGCGGTATAGACCAGCACGGCAGGGGCCAGGAAAACCACCACGTGCCATCTGATCTTCGACTGTCCTGAGGGCGTCGCCATCGGGTTTCTCCTCTCTGGAGCTTCGTTTGATTGTCGGTAAAGGGGGGTGGCCCCGGGATATCTGCCCGGGGCCGGTGCGCGCCTATTGTTGCGGCGCGTACCACTTGGCGAGACCGTCCTGAAGCCGCTGGGCCGCGTCCTCGGGCGTCTCGGTGCCCTTGATCACGGCAGCCGAGGCGTTCCAGGTGTCGTTCTCGAGGTTGGGCGTGCCGCGCGACAGGATCTGGTAGGTCGACCGGATCGTGCTTTCGCATTCCTCGCGCCAGGACAGGAATTCCTGTGCCAGCGGGTCTTCTACCGTGACCTCGCCGGACGACAGCGGGAAGAAGCCCGGCAGCGCGTTGGCAAAGATCGTCGCGAACTCGGGCGAGGCGACCCAGTTGAGGAACGTCTTCGCGGCCTCGGGGTTGTCGGTGGCGGCGTTCATGCCGATGCCGATGTCGGTGTGATCCGAAATGTAGCAGGTGTCACCCTCGGCCGGGACCGGCGGCGGGAAGGCCCCCATTTCGAAGTCGACGAGGTTGTTGAAGCCCGACACCTCCCACGAGCCTGCCGGATAGATCGCGGCGCGGCCGAGCGTGAAGATGTTCTGGCTGTCGGGATAAGTCTGCGCCTCGAAGCCGTCGCCCAGGTATTCGCCCCAGCGGGCCAGCTGGCGGAAGGGGGCGATCCATTGCTCGTCGGTCAGCTTCTGTTCGCCGGCGATCAGCGCATTGCGGCCTTCCTCGCCCTTCCAGTAGTTCGGGCCGATGTTGTTGTAGCCCATGGTGGCGGCTTCCCACTGGTCATTGGTGCCCATCGCCATCGGGATATAGCCGCCGTCTTCCTTGATCGCGTCGAGCACGGCGAAGAATTCGTCGACCGTCTCGGGCTCTTCGAGGCCCAGTTCTTCGAAGGCGTCCTTGTTGTAGATGAAGCCATGGATCACGGAGGCCATCGGCACGCAGTAGGCGGCGGAGCCGTCGTCGGAGCTCCAGCCGGATTTTGCCACGTCGGAGAAGTTGGACATGCCTTCGAGGTCGGACAGATCGGTCAGATGACCGTTGTCATAGAGCGCCAGCGAAGCATCAAACGGCCGGCAGGTGATGATGTCGCCGGCGCTGCCCGCGTCGAGCTTGGAATTCAGCACGGCGTTGTATTCGGCGGGGGCCGAGGGGGTGAACTTGACCTTGATGTCGGGGTGCTGGGCCTGGAAGGCGGGGATGATCTGGTCCTGCCAGATGGCAAGGTCGTCATTGCGCCAGCTTTCGATGATCAGCTCGGCTTCCTGCGCGAAAGCGCTGGTGGTCAGGACCGTTGAGGCCAGCAGCGTGGCGGGCAAAGTGCGTATCAGCATGGGTCTTCCTCTCTGTTGTCGTTCAGTTGGTTGAAGCGGCGCCGCGTTCGAGGCAGGGCCGCAGGCGGTTGTCGTGTCGGGCGAGCAGGCGGCGCGCGTCGGCCACGCTGATCCCGGTCGCGACAAGCACGGCGGGTTTGGTGTCGTAATCGGTGGCTTCGAGGGCCGCTTCGGCCTGCGCCTGGCTGACACCGGTGATGCGGGTGACGATGGTGGCGGCGCGGGCGCGCAGCTTGATGTTGTCGGGCCGCAGGTTGACCATCAGCCCGTCGTGGACATGACCCATAAGGATGCCCGCCAGCGTCGATATCATGTTGAGCGCGACCTTCTGAGCGGTGCCGGCGCCAAGGCGGGTGGAGCCCTCAATGACTTCCGGCGCGGTCGGCAGGGGGATGGCGATGTCGGCGAGGTCGAGCAGCGGCGCCTGTGCCACGTTGGCAATGGCGATGACGGGCAGGCCTCGGTCGCGGACAGCCTTTGCCACGGCCAGCGCATAGGGCGTGGTGCCGCTGGCGCTCAGGATGATGGCCGTGTCCTGCGGGCCCATGGCGGCAGCGATGGCCTCGGTCTGGTTGGTGGCGTCCTCGGTGTCGCCGGGCATGTCGGCGTCAACGGGCACGCCGCCGGCCATGGCGATGCGGGTCTGCGACGGCGCAGTGCCAAAGGTGCCGGCAAGCTCCGAGGCGTCCGAGAGCGCCATGAGGCCGGAACTTCCCGCCGCCGCGTAGGTGAGGGTGCCACCCCGGGAGAGGGTTTCAGCCACCTGCCGCGCCGCTTTTTCGAGCGCAGGGAGGGCGCTGCGCACCGCTTCCGCCGCCGCGATATGCGAGTCGAGCATCGCGCCGAGGGCGGCGTCGGACGGCAGCGCGTCGATATGGGTTGGTATGGTGGCCAAGGTGATTCTCTCCTCCGTTTCGAGACATAATACCGAAACAATACCTTTTGTCTACCATTTCGCTCACCCTGCCTCAAGAAGCGCGCAGAAGCGAGCGTTTCAGCGCTAATTGCCTGATTTTGGTCTTTTAATGCCACAAAAGGTATGATACTGGTATTGCATGACTGATGCGACTCCCAGATACCTTGTTGGCGTGGACGGCGGCGGAACCGGCTGCCGTGCGGCAATTGCCGACCTCACCGGCCGTCTGCTGGGGCAGGGCGCGGCGGGGCCGGCGAATGCCACGACCGACCTCGCACAGACCATAGTAAATGTGCGTGTCGCGCTGGACGCGGCGGCGGTTGGCTTGCCCGCGGGGGCGCTGAAACACAGCGTCGCGCATGTGGGTCTGGCTGGGGTGCTGGATGGCGATATCGCGCGTGCTGTGGCCGAAGAGCTGATGATGCGCAACGTAACGGTGACTGACGACCGGGCGATCTCGGTCGCCGGGGCCTTGGGCGCGCGCGACGGGGTGCTGGCGGCGATCGGGACCGGCTCGACCCTGGCGGCTCAGCGTGGCGACTCCATACTGCGGATCGGCGGCTGGGGGCTGAACCTCGGCGATCAGGCTTCGGGTGCTTGGCTGGGGCGCGAGTTGCTGGAACATGCGCTGTTGGTGCATGACGGGTTGGCCGATGGCTGCGCACTAAGCACGGCGATGCTGGAGGCATTCGGCGGACCGGGGGGAATCGTGCGGTTTGCGTCGAAGGCGCGACCGGCGGATTACGCGGCATTTGCGCCCCGCATCGTTGCGGCGGGACAGGCGGGACAGGCCGCGGGGCGGCTGCTGATGCTGCGCGGGGCGGCCTACCTGATGGACGCGCTTGCGGCGATGGAATTTGGCCGCGACGACGTGCTCTGCCTGACTGGCGGGCTGGGGCCCCATTACGCGGAGCATCTGCCAGAGGAGGTCCGCACGCGGATCATCGCGCCGGAGGGTAGCGCGCTCGATGGCGCCTTGGCGCTGGCGAAAGCGGCGTTCGAACGGGGGACAGGCAGATGAACATCCAGGAATTTTTGACCCCCGAAAGCTGGTTCCGGCGCAACGCCGGGCCGCGCTACGTGCAGCTACGCAACCGGCTGGCCGAGGCGGTGGCCCAGGGCATCCTCGCCCCCGGCAGCCCGCTGCCTCCGGAGCGCGAGATCGCCAGCATCACCGATTTTTCGCGCGTGACCGTGCGCAAGGCCTTCGAGGACCTCGTCGGCGAAGGAATGATCGTGCAGAAGCAGGGGTCGGGGTCTTTCGTGTCGACCTCGCCTGCGCGCGTGGAACAGAAACTGTCGCGGCTGACCTCTTTCTCCGAGGACATGGCGCGGCGGGGCAAGACATCCTCGGTGCGCTGGCTGGAGCGGGGGCTGTTCATGCCGTCGCCGGACGAAACGCTGGCGCTGGGGCTGTCGCCCGAGGACTCGGTGTCGCGGATCGTGCGGCTGAGGCTGGCGGACGGCAAGCCGATGGCGATCGAGCGGGCCTCGATGCCCGTGGACATCCTGCCCAACCCGCTGGAGGTCGAGACCTCGCTTTACGAAGTGCTGGAGCGTCACGGGACGCGGCCGGTGCGGGCGATCCAGAAGATTTCCGCCGTGAACCTCAAGGGCCGCGACGCGGAACTCCTGGAGGTCGAACCCGGGCAGGCGGGGCTGCGGATCGAACGGACATCCTATCTCGAGGGCGGTCGGACCGCCGAATTCACCCAATCGCTCTATCGCGGCGATGCCTACAACTTCGTCGCCGAACTGCGGCTTGCAAAGGACTGACCATGACTGCTGCCACACATATGTTTCGCGAAATCCGGGAGATCCCCGGTGCTGTCGACAATCTTTTGAGCCGTGGTGACAAGGCCGTCGGTGCCGCCGCCAAAGCGATCCGCGACCTCGATCCGCTGTTTCTGGTGTCGGTGGCGCGCGGGTCGTCGGACCACGCGGCGACCTATGCCAAGTATGTCTCGGAACTGCTGACCGGCTTGCCGGTGGCCTCGGTGGGGCCGTCGGTGGCCTCGGTCTACGGGCGGACCCTGAGGCTGGAGCGGGCGGCCTGCCTGGCGATCTCGCAGTCGGGCAAGAGCCCGGACATCGTGCGGATGGTGGACATGGCCGGGAAACAGGGCGCGCTGAGTGTCGCGCTGACCAATAATCCCGACAGCGATCTGGCGAAGGTCAGCGCGCATACGCTGGAACTGCACGCGGGCGAAGAGCTGAGCGTGGCGGCGACCAAGACCTTCGTGACCTCGGCGGTGGCCGGGGTCTGGCTGCTGGCGGAGCTGGCGCAAGACGCGGAGCTTCTGGCGGCGATAAAAGCCTTGCCGGCGGCGTTGGAGCTCGCGGTCGAGGCCGACTGGGGGCCGCTCTGCGAAGCGGTGACGGGCAAGGAGTCGCTCTATTGCCTGGGGCGCGGTCCGGCGTTTGCGATCTCGAACGAGGCGGCGCTGAAGTTCAAGGAAACCTGCCAGGTGCATGGCGAAAGCTACTCCTCGGCCGAAGTGCTGCACGGGCCGGTGTCGATCGTGGATCAGGGCTTCCCGGTGATCGCGATGGCGGCGGCGGATGCGGCAGAAGGCGCCTTGGTCGAGGTGGCCGACCAGATCGCAGCCAAGGGGGCGACGGTCTTCGTGACCTCGGACAGGGCACAAGCGGCGACGCGGCTGCCGGTGGAGCGCACGGGGCATCCGCTGACCGATCCGATTGCGCTGATCGCTTCGTTCTATGCGATGGTCGAGAAAACGGCTGTGGCGCGGGGGATCAACCCGGACGCGCCCCGTCACTTGCGCAAGGTCACGGAAACGGTATGACGGGCAAAGCTTACACCGGGGCGGCGATCTTCGACGGCACGACGCTGCACGAAAATGGCGTGCTGCTGGCCGAAGACGGTATTTGCCAGGGAATTGCGAAGGCCGTGCCCGAGGGATATCGCGAGGACCGGCTGGAGGGTGGCGTAATCGCGCCCGGCTTTGTCGATCTGCAAGTCAACGGCGGCGGCGGTGTCATGTTCAATGACGAAACCACGGTCGCGGGGGTGCGCCGGATCGCCGAAGCGCATGCCTCGACCGGGACGCTGGCATTGCTGCCGACTCTGATCACCGACACACCCGAGCGAAGCCGCGCCGCCGTAGATGCAGTCGCCGAGGCGATTTCCACCGGCGTGCCGGGCATTCTGGGCGTGCATCTCGAAGGGCCGCACCTGTCGCTGGCGCGCAAAGGGGCGCATGATCCGACGTTGATCCGCCCGATGACAGATCAGGATGAGGCCTTTTTGATCGAAGCGGGGTCGCGCCTGCCCAACATGCTCGTGACCCTCGCGCCAGAGAGTGTGACGCCCGCCCAGATTGCCCGACTGGTCAAGGCCGGGGTGATCGTGTCGCTGGGTCACACGGATTGCACGTACGCCACAGCGCAGCAGAGTTTCGCCGCGGGCGCGCGCTGCGTGACACACCTCTTCAACGCAATGAGCCAATTGGGAAACCGAGAGCCGGGACTGGTCGGCGCCACGCTCGATGCCGGCGCGGTGCATGCCGGGTTGATCGCCGACAATATTCATGTCCACGCCGCTGCAATTCGCATGGCTTGCGCGGCGAAAACAGGCCCGGGACAGATCTTCCTGGTTACCGACGCCATGTCGACCGCCGGCTCCGACATCAATGGATTCACCCTTAACGGACGGCACATCCGACGAAGCAATGGTCGGCTGACCCTCTCGGACGGTACGCTGGCCGGCGCCGACCTTGACATGCCTACGGCGCTGTCGGTGATGATAAAGGAGGCTGGGATTTCGAGCGCTTCAGCGCTCGGGATGGCGACCTCGGCCGCGTGTGGTGTTCTGAAGAACCCGATGGGGTTCGGAAGTCTCGTTGCAGGTGGCCCGCTGCACGCGATCCACCTGTCTCAAGGCGCCTCCGGCGAAATCCGGTTCGTCGGCAAGCTGACATGATTTGACCACCCCGCTTACGCCGAAATCGACCGCGGAATTTCCACTACCGCCTCGGATACTTCAATTTTTCCAATGCCACTCAAGGGCGCCTTTGCTGATCGCGGGGATCGGAAGCGCTGGCGGTAGCCAAGCAGGCGCATCACCGCGTGGTCGCTTTCGATCAGGTTTTCCGCGGCATGAGCAACCTCAAAAAACCTGAACCTGGCCAAGCGCTCCTGATAGTCAACAGTCCCGTTCAGCAGATTCAGCCAAGTGTCGCAACATACACCTGCGCGTGGCCGCTCCGGTCCGAAGTGAAGATGGTCTGGGCACCGTCTGGCGAAAAGCGGGGATGGGGGTGGGTGTGCTGGGGCGCGTACACCTTGACCGGTCCGTCGTTGTAGGGAAACGGATCGGCCCAATGCGCCCCTTGGGAGGAGGCCTTGGGTTCGGTTTGGAACCGTGCCGGCGCCTGCCCGGTCAGATCCAGCAGGTGCAGCCCGCGGTCCGGGAAGTTGGTGTCGCAGATCAGGCGCGTGCCGGTTGCGTCCGGGGCGCCATGCCAGACGGGAAACTCGGTGATCGGGCGGACCTCGCCGGTGGTCAGGTCGATCTCTCCCAGGCCGTTGGGCCAATCGACGAACAACACGGAGCGGTGGCCGGGGCGCCAGACCTCGTGGGTGATCCATTGCATGTCGTGGGCGCGTTCATGAATGCGGCGGGCGTTGCCGGCCCGGTCGGTCACCCAGACCCGGTCGGTCACCGGCCCGGCGTAGAGGATCAGATCGTCGTCGTCCGGGCAGAACTGCGGATGGCCGATGGTCGGGGCCTCGAGGAAGACGCCGGCGGTCTGCCGTTCCGTGTCGATCAGCCAGAACTGGCTGATCCGGCCCGACTTGACCGGTACCGCCCAGTAGCACCCGCAGGCCGAGAGGGCAGTGGTGCCCATGGCCGCGCCGACCATGCCGGCCTCGCGCATCTCCTTGCTGTCGAAGCGCACCAGCACCTCGACCGTGCCGTCGCGGGGGCTGACGCGCTTGCCCTCCTGTCCCGCGACGAAATAGATCCAGCGCCCGTCCTTAGAGGGGATCACCGACCATTCGGCCAGGGCGGGTTCCTCGGTCAGTTGGATCAGGTCGTCGCCCGGCGCGCGCTCGATGTAGATCTGCGGTGTGCCGGTCCGGTGCGAGATCAGCAGCAGGAAGGACATCGCCTGATCCCAGGCATCGACGAAGAAGAACGGGTGATGGTGGATCGAGGGGTGATCGGTCACCTGCCGGATCGTCACGCTGTCGGAGGCGTCTATGATGCGGCTCTCGGGACGGTGCAGGATAGTCATGGATTACTCCGCCGGGTTGGGGATGCCGTCGGTCTTGGCGCGCCGCGACAGGGCGGCGACGCCAAGGGTCAGGCTCCAGCCAAGCGCCAGCGCGATCATCCAGGGGGTCGAGCCCGAGGGCGCGATCACCGCCACCAGACCAGCCGCCCCGATCGGCAGGCGCGAGGCCCAGCCCAGGGGCCGCCCGGCCCAGCCGCCGAAGGCCACGGCCCAGAGCGCGGTGGAGACCAGGAGCGACAGGGCGCTGAAGCCGATCTGCGCCGCCGAGCCCTGGGCGAGGACGCCCGGATCGAAGACGAAGGCGAAGGGCACGAAGAAGGCCACCAGCGAAAGGCCGAAGGCCGCGAGCGAAGTCTTTACCGTAGAGGCCTGGCCCACGGCGGCGGCTGCAAAGGAGGCCAGCGCCACCGGCGGGGTCACCATCGACAGCACGCAGTAGTAGAAGATGAAGAAATGCGCGGCCAGCGGCGGGATGCCCAGATCCTGGATCGCCGGAACGAAGAGCACCGCGCCGATGATATAGGCGGCCACCGTCGGCAGGCCCATGCCCATGACGATGCAGCCCACCATGGCCAGCATCAGCGAAAGGTAGATCGACCCTTCCGAGAGCGACAGCAGCGAGCCGGCGAACTTCAGCGCCAGGTTCGACTGCACGGCCACCGCGATGACGATGCCGATGGCGGCAATCGGCACGGCGACCTCAGCCACTTGTTTCGGGGCATCGCGCAGGGCGTCGACGATTTCCTTGCCGCCGATCCAGGTGGCGCGGCGCAGGAAAGGCACAACAAGGCAGGAGAGCGAAGCGATGACCGCGGAATAGGCGGCGGAATAGCCGCTGACCAGCGTGCCGATCAGGATGAGCGGCGGCAGGATCAGGTGCAGCCGCGGGGCGATCGGGGCGATCTGCGCGATCTCGTCGGCGGTCATCGCCCGCACGCCGTCACGGCGGGCCGAGAGATCGACCACCATGATCAGCGCGAGGTAGAAGGCCACCGCCGGGATCAGCCCGGCCAGCGCGATCTGCGCATAGGGCACGCCCAGAAGCTCGGCCATGATGAAGGCCGCGACCCCCATGATCGGCGGCATCAGCTGACCGCCGGTCGAGGCGATGGCCTCGATCCCCGAGGCGCGGTGCGCCGGCACGCCGGTCTTCTTCATCAGCGGGATGGTGAAGACGCCGGTGGAGACCACGTTGGCCACGGCGGAGCCGGAGATCGAGCCCATCAGCGAGGAGCCGATGATGGCCGCCTTGGCGGTGCCGCCGGTGGCGCGACCGGCGGCGCGGATCGCGAGGTCGATGAAAAGCTGCCCGCCGCCGACGGCCGCATAGAAGGCGCCGAAGAGGACGAAGTAGAAGATGAAGCTGACCGAGGTCGAGGTGGTGATGCCCAGCACGCCGGCGGTGGTCATCGTGGTGATCTCGGTCGCGGCCTCCGCGTCGAAGCCGCGAAAGTTCAGCCAGCCGGGCAGCAGGTTGCCCCAGAAGGCATAGGCGATGAAGGCCAGCAGCACCCAGACCAGCACCCAGCCCACGGCACGACGCGAGCCTTCGAGCAGCAGAAAGACCAGCAGAGCGCCGAAGAGGATGTCGGTGGCGAAGATCGGCGAGACGTTCTCCATCCGGGTGGTCAGCCGCTCGAAGCCGATCAGGTAATAGCCGAGCACCGCGACGGCGCCGAGGATCAGCAGCGCGTCGATCGCGCCGCAGAGCCAGCGGGGCAGGGCCTCGGAGCGCAGCGGCTTATAGAGAAACAGCAGGACCAAGGCGGCACAGAGGTGCACAGGACGTTCCAGCAGCGGTTGCTGGGCCTCGAACAAGAGCCAGCTCTGGAAAGCGATCAGGGCAAGGCCGATCGCAAAGGCGATGGCCGGGACGGGGTTGCGGGACAGCATGGCGGGCATGGTCTTCTCTCTTCAGCGCATCGCGGGACAAGGGTGCGGCCGCAGCGGGCGGCCGCACCAAACCGGTCACATCAGGCCGGCTTCCTGGTAGTAGCGGATCGCACCGGGGTGCAGCTTGATGCCGGTGTTCTCGGGCAGCATCGCCCGCGCCGGATCGAAGCGCGACCAGGCGCCATGCGAGCCCTTGAGCTGCTCGGCGTTCTCAATGATCGCCTTGGTGATCTTGTAGGCGGTCTCTTCGTCGAGATTGGCGCTGGCTATGAGCACAGTGCCGAGGTTGGCGCCGGCGGTGGCCGCGGTCTGGCCCTTGTACCACTCGGGGCCGTAGGTGCCGGGGATCAGGCCGTTCTGCGCCAGCAGGTCCATGGCGGCCTCCGGCACGTCGAGGAAGACCACGTCGGTGGTCAGGGCGACTTCTGTGATCGTCGGATGGCCCTTGATCATCGTGTCGATGTAAATGTCGGCATTTCCGTTGCGCATCTGGTCGGGGATCTGGCCGGTGCCGACCTGGATCACGTCGCCACCGTTTGCCTTGATCTGATCGACCGAGGTGCCCAGCCCTTCGAAGATCATCTGCGCCACCGGCACCGCCGATGAGCCGACCGGCTTCATCAGCACCCGCACCGGCTTGCCGGAGGCGAGGATCTCGGTCAGATCGGTGGTGCCCATCTCGTCGGTGAAGGCCTTGCGCGCCATGACGCCGACGTAGACGGAGTTCAGGCCGCCGACCAGCGCGCGGATGTCGGGGGCCGACATGCCCTGGTAAACATCGGCGCCTTCGGCGGCCCAGACCGCAGAGGCGACGTTGGACAGCGCGATCTCGGCCTTGCCTCCCTGGACGACCATCGGGTTGGCGACGCCGCCGCCGCGGGCAATGACCTCGACCGAGTTCTTGCCGAGGATCGGCTCGATGATCTGCTCCAGCGTCGCGGCAAAGACATACCAGGCGGAGCCTTCGCGCATGGCGCCGATACGAATTTCGGTCGCGGCCACTGAGGTCGCGGCGATGGCGCCGGCGAGCGTGGCCGTTGCGGCAAGCCGCAGGCCGGAGAATTTGAAGTTGAACATGGTTTCCTCCCTTGGGTTCAATGTGCCCCCGGTGCGGGACCGGGGGCAACCGTCTGCGGGTTACTCGGCGGCTACGGCCAGTTCGACCCGGCCGATGCCGGCGGCCTCGAAGGCGGCCTCGATCTCGCGCTCGGCCGCTTCGCCGAGGTCCTTGAGCGGTTCACGGATCGTCGCATGGTCCAGAAGGCCGCGATGGCGCAGGCCGATCTTGAGCGCGACGGTGCCTTCCATATGCGAGCCACGGTGATAGACCGCTTGCGTGACCGGCAGAAGCCGCTCGAACACCTCGCGCGCGGCGGTGTAATCCTGCGCCTTGCCGGCGGCGATCAGATCGATCAGCAGTTCCGGCGCGATGTTGCCATAGCCGACCAGCAGGCCGTCAACGTCAAACATGGTCGGCAGCAGCCATTCGTCGTGGCAGGACAGGATTTGCAGATCCGGCTGGGCCTCTTTCAGCGCCGGAATTTCGACGTACCAGCGCTTCATGTCGCGCACGCCGTTCTTGGTGGCGACGCAGCCTTCCTGCGCGGCGATGTCGAGCTGGGTCTCGAGGTCATAGTTCGCCTTGGTCGCGGCCGGGTACTGGAACAGGATGGTTTGCAGGCCGCCCTCTTGGTAGATCGCCTTGTAGCGGTCTTGCGGCGCGCCCTTCTGGAAACCGAAGCGCAGCCAGCCGTGGTTCGGATAGACGAGCGCGCCGGTGGCGCCGGCGTCGTAGGAGCGCTTGGCCTCTTCCGCGGCCACCTTGGTGCCCTCGCCAGTGATGCCGGCGATGATCGGAATGTCGACCGCGTCCCTGTAGGCCGCAATCAGCTCCAGCCGCTCTTCGGTGGTCAGGAAGGTGCCTTCGCCGGCGTGGCCGAGGATCACCAGCGACTTCACCTCGTCAAAACTGGCCAGCCATTTGGCAATGCGGACGTTCGCCTCGATGTCGAGCGAGCCGTCGCGATTGAAGGCGGTGACGGGGGCGGGGTTCAGGCCGCGCAGGTCCATGGATTGCATTTCGGAAACTCCTCCAGATGCGTTTTCAAAACTGTCTGACCCGCCGTTTCAGCCCGTTTTGGGAACGATTGCGGGAACGTTCCCAAAACAGCATTGCCATGAGGTCGTGTCAAGTGGTAGTTTTTGCCTACGGCGCAGATCGCGTCTGAGGAGGACCCATGGCCGAGGGCAGTTCATCAATGAAAACAAAGGCGCGCGTGACCCTGCACGACGTCGCCCGAGAGGCCGGCGTGTCCAAGTCGACGGTGTCGCGGATGCTGGACGAGCGCCTGCCGAACTCCGATTCGCCCAAGGCGCGACACGTGCGCGAGGTCGCCCGCAAGCTTGGCTATGTCCGCGATCTCTCGGCCGCGAATCTGCGGCGCGGCTCGACGGGGACGATCGGTGTCATCGTGCCGCGCCTAACCGACACGGTGATGGCGATGTTCTACGAAGCGGTCAGCGCCGCCGCGGCCCAGCAGGGCCGCTTTGCCATCGTGGCCACCACCGACGACAGTCCCGACGCCAGCCGCAAGGCCGCCGAGGCGCTGATCCGGCGCGGTGTCGACGGGCTTATCCTGACCACGGCCCGCGAAGGCGACCATTTCGGCGAGGCACTGCGCGAGCGCGGCGTGCCCTTCGTCTATGCGCTGCGCCACAACGGCGCCAGCGCCGCCTCGGTCGGCGATGACAAGCTGGGCGGCTACTTGGCGACGCGGCACCTGATCGACCTCGGCCACCGCCGGATCGGCATCGTCGCCGGGCCGGACTATGCCACCAGTTCCCGTGGGCGGCTGGCCGGATACCTGCACGCTCTGGAAGAGGGCCAGATCGCCGTCGCGCCGGAGCTGATCGTGCCCTCGACCTTCAGCATCGACTCCGGCGAAGCGGCGGCCCGGCATCTGATGGAACTGACGAGGCCGCCAACCGCGATCTTCGCGATCAACGACAATACCGCGATCGGCAGCATGTCGGCGATCATGCAGTCCGGGCGCAGTGTCCCTGAGGATATTTCCCTGGTCGGCTACAACGACATTCCGATCGTCAGCCGGCTTCCGGTGCCGCTGACCACCGTGCGGGTGCCGTTCGACCGCGTGGCGGAGGTCGCTCTGCACCTGCTCTTCGAGGCCGCCGAGACGCCGGAGGTCAGAATGATCACGCCCAGCCTGATCCCGCGCAAATCTACGGCACCCTTGGGGTGAAGGAAACGAATCTCAAGTTGCGCAATCGGCGATGCATCCAGCAAAGCGGACAGGGCACGGCAGCGCGAACCGCCGAGTGCCAGATCACGATCGCTGATCTCACCGGCATCGCGGTACAAGATATCGCGATGGCCAACGCTGTGTTGGTCGCTCGACGTCTCGGTGCGGGCGCAGGTTCTGAACCTACTCTGCGTGGTGTAGGACCGGCTCGGGCTGACCTATTTCTTCATCCGCCACGATCTCGCCTTGGTGCGCTACTTCTGCGACCGGGTGGCGCTGGTCCACTGCGGCGAACTGGTGGAAGAGGGCGAGACCGATCCGGTTTTTGATCATTCCGAGAGCGCATATGCCCGGATGCTGATCCAGCCAATGCCGGAGGTGCGGGTGCCGGCCTGAGAACGCGGGTCAACACTCCAGACGGCTACGCCGAAGCGGCGGTGTCAGAATTGGTGCAGGCTACGGGTCTGTCGGTGAAACTGGCCAGTGACCTGATCGAGGCCTCCTCCGATACGGGAGCCTATGTTGCCTTCTAGTATGTCCTGAAGCGGATAGAGGTGAAGCTCTCGAAAATCTGCAATGACCTGACGCTTTTGTCCTCTGATCCGCGCTGCGGGTTCCATGAAATCAGGCTGCCGCCGGTGCAGGCAGGGTCGCCGACCATGGCCGGCAAGGTGAACCCGGTGATTCCGGAGGTGGTCAATGATAGAAATACGCCATGAAAATTCGTATTACTGTATATAAACAACAGTTTAAAGAAAAATTGATTTAAAATAAAAAGCTGCTATCCTCGCTCTCGAAAAGCTTGATACCAGGAGGTTCACGACAATGCGCAAACCCGGACGTCACTTTCTGCAAATACCCGGTCCAAGCACCGTGCCTGACCGTATTCTGCGCGCCATCGACCAACCCGTGATCGACCACCGCAGCCCGGAATTCGGCGATCTCGGACGTCGCGCGCTTGAAGGGATCAAGACGATTTTCGGCACCGACGCGAATGTGATCATCTATCCGGCCTCCGGCACCGGTGCCTGGGAGGCGGCGTTGGTCAACACCATGTCCGCAGGAGACAGGGTGCTGATGTGTGAAACCGGCCATTTCGCCTGGCTGTGGCAACGCCTCGCCACGCGCTTGGGGTTGCAGCCAGAGCTGATCGACACCGATTGGCGGCAGGCGGCGGATGTCGCGGCAATCGAAGCCCGCCTGCGCGCCGACAGCAGCCATGAGATCAAGGCCGTCTGCGTGGTGCACAACGAAACCTCGACCGGCTGCACCTCGGACATTGCCGCGATCCGGGAGGCGATGGACGGCACCGGCCATCCCGCGCTTTTGATGGTCGATACGATTTCGTCGCTGGGTTCGGTCGATTATCGCCACGATGCCTGGGGCGTCGACGTGACGGTCGGCGGGTCGCAGAAGGGATTGATGTTGCCGCCGGGCCTGTCGTTCAACGCGGTGAGCGAGAAGGCAAGGGCCGCGTCGGTAGCAGCCGATCTGCCGCGGTCGTTCTGGGACTGGAGCGAAATGATCGCCGCAAACGCGACCGGCTATTTCCCCTACACACCGGCGACGAACATGCTTTACGGGCTGGTCGAGGCGGTAGACATGCTGCACGAAGAAGGGCTGGAGGCCGTCTTTGCCCGACACAAGCGCCACGCTGAAGCCACCCGTCGCGCGGTGACGGCCTGGGGGCTAGAGGTGCTGTGCCGCGTGCCCGACCATTATTCGCCTGTTCTGACCGCCGTGCTCATGCCCGAAGGGCAGTCTGCCGATGTCCTGCGTCGGACCATCCATACCGAATTCAACATGTCATTGGGCAATGGCTTGGGTCGGCTTCAGGACAGGGTGTTCCGCATCGGCCACCTGGGCGATTTCAACGACCTGATGCTGTTGGGCACGCTCTCGGGCATCGAAATGGGGCTGGCGCGCGCCGGCGTGCCTCATGAACGCGGCGGGGTACAGGCGGCCCTTGATTTCCTGTCCCAGACGCCGGACGCAGCAAAGGCCGAACGTGCGGCCTGACCGAAATAACCTCCCTGAACTTCGGCCGGGCTTTGTGCCCGGCCTTTTTTCGCGCTGCCCGCCTGTAGCGGAGGCGCCCTGCCGCGAGCGATTACTGCGCGGCCGCCTGATCGGTTTCCGCCTCCCAAAGGGCCACAAGGCGGCAGGCCTCGTTGCCGGCGCGTTCGAGGTGGGCCTGCCAGACATCGCGCGCCCTGTCAGGATCGCCGTCTCGCAGCGCCTGCATCAGGTTGTCGTGATCCCGCACCGACAGGTCGCGATGCCCGCGTGTGGCCACCGAAACGAACCGTGCGCGTTCGACATGAAAGGCCAGGCTGGTGCGGGTCCGGGTCAGGTCCGAGTTTTTGGCCGCATCCACGACGAGGTTGTGGATTTCAAGGTTGAGGTCGAAATAGGCTTGGAGGTCGTTGGCCTGATGACTCTCGATCATCTGGCGGTGCAGGTCTTCAAGTTCTTGCAGCTCGGCACCGGTAATTCGACGGGCGGCCAGTTCCGCCGCCAGCGCTTCGAGCCGCGAGATCACTTCGAACAGGCTGCGCGTGCCATCAACCGTAATCTCGGACACGCGGGCGCCACGGTTGGCGATCAGGTCCACGAGGCTTTCCTTGCCCAGGATCTTCAGCGCCTCGCGCATGGGGGTCAGCGACACGTCGAGCTCTTCCGCCAGTTCGGAAACCTTGATCTTTTCGCCCGGTGCCAGCCTGCCGGTGACAATCATGCGGCGGATTTCCTCGGCCACTTGCTCATGCAGCGGCGCCCGGCTGATTACCACTTTGCCGCGCGCGTCCACGCGACGGCGCGGATGATCCGATCTGCGTGTCTTCATCGTCGTCCTCCCATCGCCAGGCCTCTTCGTGGGCCTGCAATACCCCGGCCTTGTCGCGCGCGACCGCTTGCTGCGGGCAAGTGCAGGATTTAAAATTAAGTAAACTATATCAACATGAAAGTAGAGAACAAATGAAAATCGAAACCGGAGACGTGACGGCAAGTGCGCTGGCGGCCGCCTTGATCGAGGCACGCGAGGCAGGGGGGATCGTATCCCCCGAGAAGCTGCCGACGACCGATCCCAGCATGAAAGAAGCTCTTGGTATCCAACGCGAAGTTGTTCGTGCCACGGGCCCGGTCGGCGGCTTCAAGGTTGCCAACAAGCCCGGCGCTGATCGGATCATGGCGCCGATCTTCGCCAAGGACATTCTGCCATCTCCTGCCGTGCTGACGGTGCCGGCTTACGAACAGATCGGCATCGAGCTTGAGATCGGATTTCGCATCGACGCGCCGCTGCCGGGGCAGGGGGCGGCGAACCGGCGGCAGGCGATGGCCGATTGCCTCTCGCTGGTGCCGGTGATCGAGATCGTGCGCACCCGGCTGCCGGGGGGCGCCGCGCCGATGCTGAAACTGGCCGACAATCAGATCAACGGCGGGCTGGTCGTCGGCTCGCCGGTCAAGGATTGGCTGGGGATGTCGGTGGCGCAGGTGACGGCAGCTCTGACAGCCGGGGACACCGTTCTGCTGGAGGGCGCTGCGCAGGTGCCGGGCGGCGATGCCTTTGAAAACTTCCTGGTGCTGGAGGCGATGATCGGTGATCACTGCGGCGGGCTTTGCCCCGGCCAGGTGGTGATCACCGGCTCGCTGAATGGCCTGCCTTACGTGCAGGCCGAGACCACCGTCCGGGGGCGGATCGACGGTCTCGGTTCGGTGTCACTCGACCTCGAAATCCAGCGCTGAGGTTTCGGCGAGGGCCGGCCAGCGCCAGCCCTCGCATTCCGCCGCCAGATCGGCGGCCAGGGCGATCAGCCCTGCCTCGCTCCCCAGATCCCCGATCAGCTGGCACCCGATTGGCAGGCCCCTGCCGTCAAACCCGGCGGGCACAGCAAGGCCGGGATGACCTGCGGCATTGACCCAGCCGGTATAGATCGCATGGCCACGCGGCCCCACCGCTTGTCCGTCGATCACCGACGGATGGCTTTCTCCGGCGGGCCAGGGCTGGGCCGCCGCGCAGGGCATCAGGATGACATCCCAATCGCCGAAGAGCCGCGACGTCTCGGCCCTGAGCCGCTGCACCGCCTGCGTGGCGGCAAAAAGATCGCGCGCGGGCACCGCGTTGCCCTCGTCGGCCATGGCGAGGTATTGCGGCGCCGCCTTTTCCGGCATCGCCGGCACCGCCGCGCGCAGTTGCGCCAGCCCCACCTGCCCGAACCTTCCCCAGAAGCCCGCCACCTCGTCGAGATCGAGGGGCAGGGGGCCTTCGATCACCGCGTGGCCCATATCCGCAAGCCGCCCGGCCAGCGCGCGGGTGGCAGCAAGGATCTCGGGGTCGCAGGGATGTTCCTCGAGCAATGGCGCCGAAAGGATGCGCAGCCTGTCGTCCTGCCGGGACTTTGCCTGACAGCGTGACACCGGGTCGGCGCGATCCGAACCGGCCAGAACGCCATGCAGAATTTCGAGATCGCGGATGTCGCGGGCAAAGCTGCCAAGAACCTCGAAATCCATCAGGATTTGTGGCAGCCCGCCGCCTCGCGGAATGCAGCCCAGCGACGGTTTCAGCCCGTAAAGCCCGGTATGCCCGGCGGGTCGGCGGGTCGAGCCGCCGCCATCGGTGCCAATCGCCAGTGTCGCCAGCCCCGCCGCCACAGCGGCCACCGATCCGCCGGACGAGCCGCCGGGGGTCAGCGCCGTATCCCAAGGGTTGCGGGTCACGCCGAAGCGGGCATTGCCGGTATAGCCTTCGACGGCAAACTCCGGCGTGTTGGTCTTGCCGACGATAACCGCCCCCGCCGCGCGCAGCCGCGCCACGGGCAATTCGTCGGCCTCGGCCACCGCGTCGAACGTCCACCCGCCCCAGCAGGTCTTCAGACCTGCCACATGCAAGTTGTCCTTCACCGCCACCGGCACACCGTCGAGGGCCGACAGAGGCTGGCCCGCCTGCCAGCGCCTGCGCGACGCCTCGGCCTGCGCGGCCAGGTCGTCGGACAGCGCGACATAGGCGTTGATCTGCGGATTGAGCGCCGCAATCCGCGCCTGAAGTTCCGCCATCACCGCCACCGGATCGGCGCGCCCCGCTCCATAGGCGGCCGAAAGCTCGGCCGCCGTCCATCTCCAGAACTCCGCCATCGCCCTAGCGCCCACTCATCGTTTCTGGCAGCCAGGTCACGATCTGCGGCACGAAGATCAGCAGGATGGTGAACAGCACCATGATCAACGCATAGGGGATCGCCCCCAGCACCACGTCACGGAACGGCCCGCCATCGGTGCGCACGCCCTGCACGACGTAAAGGTTCATACCGACCGGCGGGGTGATCATGCCCAACTCGCACATCAGCACGATGAAGATGCCGAACCAGATCGGATCGATGCCGACGGCCGTCACGATGGGCAGCGCCACCGGGATGGTCAGCACCTGCATCGACAGCACGTCCATGAACATTCCGAGGAACAGGTAGAAGACGATCAGCGCCATCAGCAACGCCCAGGGCGCCAGACCGAAAGAAGCGACCCAAGCGGTCATCGTCTGCGCGATCCCGCCAAGTGCCAGCGTCACATTCAGCATGAAGGCGGCGGTGATGATCAGGAGGATCATGCCCGTCGTCTTGGCGGTCTGGCGGAAGCAGTTGTCGAAGAACTCAAGGCTCAGCTTGCCCTCGCGGGCGGCAAAGGCCAGCGCCACCACTACGCCAAGCGCGGCGGATTCCGTGGGCGTGGCGATCCCGAAATAAATCGAGCCCATGACCACCGCGAAGATGATCGCCGGCGGCACCAGATGCTTGAGCGCGGCCAGTTTCATGGCCAGCGGCACCCTGGCCTCTTCCTCGCCATCGGACGCCGGAATGAAATAGCTCTCGCTCGCGATATAGACCATGAAGAGAAGCGTCAGCGCGATGCCCGGAATGATCCCGGCAATAAAGAGCTGCCCGATGGATTCATTGGCCAGAGAGCCGTAGATCAGCAGGTTGACCGAGGGTGGGATCAGGATGCCCAGCGTGCCCCCCGCCGCCAACGACCCCAGCGCCTGGCGCGAACCATAGCCGCGCCGCTTAAGGTTGGGCAGCGCGACCGTGCCCACTGTCGCCGCTGTCGCCACCGACGAGCCCGAGGTGGCGGCAAACAGCGAACAACAGCCGATATTGGTATGCAGCAGCCCGCCCGGCAGCCGGTTGAGCCAGATCGCCAACGCGCCGTACATGCGGTCGGCAATGCCGCTGCGCAAGAGCAACTCACCCAGCAGGATAAACAGCGGCACGGCGGTCAGGATATTCTCGTTCTGCACTCCCCAGATCACCGGCCCCATCGAATTCAGCAGCGGCCAGCCATAAAGAAGCACCCCGCCGATGACGCCCAGAACCACCATGATGACGGCAATCGGGAAGGACATGAGCAACAGCCCCATCATCCCGAAAAAGCCCGTGAAAACAACACCCACACCCATGTCTCTCACTCCCTTCTACGGGGCGCGCACGGCCCCGGATTGTTGCCGGATCGGGGCGGCCTAGCGGCGCCCCAGATCCTCCATTTCTTCCTGAAGTTCCTCGATGGCGCCTTTCGGATGGAATTCCGCGGTCACCTGATCGAGCCGGCCGTTGATGACATGCACCGTTGCCCGCACCGCCATGTAGATTGACGCCAATGCGAACAGGCAGAGCGCGGCGTACCAGGCGGCCTGCGGCCAGATCAGCGGCGTCGCCCAAGGCGTGGGGGCGGTCGAGCCATAGGCCAGCGTATCGACGATCACGATCCGGCCCACGTAGAGGATGAACAGCCCCAGCCCGGCAATCGAGACAATCGACAGCCAGTCCATCACCGCCTGCAACCGCTTGGGAAAACGCGCGTGAAGCACGTCGATGCGAATATGCGCCCGGTCGACCAGCGCCACCACGAAGGCGAGGCTGGAGCCGATCGCTAGCACGTAGCCGCCCAACTCGTCGGCGCCTTCGAAGGAGAAGTTGAACAGCTTGCGCGCCACGGTCTCGATCGAGACGAAAATCGACAGCGCAACCAGCGCGACGCCGAACAGGCGGGCGGCAAAGGCGGCGAAGTGTTCCATGACGTTCCCTCCGGCGAGCGTTCCGACAGGCGGGGAAGACGGGGCCGCGATGGCCCCGTCTGTGGTCTGATCCGTCATTGGGTCAGCGCAGCGTCGATCGCCGCCTTCCAATCCGCCGAGCAGGACGCATTCTGCTTGTCACAGACCTCGGCCCAGGTCGGGAAAGAGATCTCGGTCACCGCATTGCCGATGATGTCCTTGTCGGCAGCGCTGATCTCGACCAGCTTCAGGTCGTATTTCTTGACTGTCTCGCAGGGCTCTTCACCGATGTTGCAGCGCACCGCGTCGTCAAAGAGTTCCTCGGAATAGGTCCAGATATCCTCGACCAGCGTGTCGAATCCGGCTTCCAGCTTGGCCTGATCTTCTTCCGACAGCTTGTTCCAGGTGTCGAGATTGATGCCATAGCCGTTAAGCGCCAGCTGGAAGGCGACCGGCAGCATGTAGTTGGTGACTTCCGGCCAGCCGGCGGAATTGGCCGAGGACGGCCCGGTGATGGCGCAATCCACGACGCCACGGGCCAGCGATTGATGCACATCGGGGAAGCCGATAGGCACCGGCGTTCCGCCGACCGAAGAGACGAAATTTGCCAGGTTCTGGTCATAAACCCGCACCTTCTTGCCCTTCAGATCAGACAATTGCGCGATCTCGGGCTCACAGAACAGCACCTGCGGGCCAAAGGGCCAGACGCCCAGCAGTTTGGTGTTGAACTTGGCTTGCAGCTGCGCGTCAACCTTGTCCTGGAAGGCCGCCACGGTCTTGCGGCCGGTGTCGTAGTCGGGGTTCAGGCCCACAAGGTCGAGGCCCAGGATGGTGGGTTCGTCGCGCGACACCTGGCTCATGCGCAGCGACACGATGTCGAACAGCCCGGCCTTGAGAATGCGCAGTTGTTCGGTGTCCTTGATGCCGGTCACGTCGAGCGGCTTGTAGTCCACCGTGGCGTCGATGCCGGTCTTTTCGGCGAAGTTCTCGAAGAACGGCTGTTCCACGTTCTTCTGGATCAGGCCGGTGGCGACCGGCTGGCCCAGCGCCTTGAGCTGGTAGGTCTCCGCCTGAGCCGTCGCCGTGGCGGCGATCAGCGCCGAGGCGGCGAGGGTCATTATGGTTTTCATTCTTGCTCTCCTTGTTGGTCGGCCTTGCGGCCCTTGGGTTACGCCGTGACCGGCGCGGTTGCGCTGCGTTCCGGGAGGGCGCAGCGGAAGATGCGGCCCCAATCCGCCAGCGCCGCGGTATCGCGGCCGGCCAGGCGCAGGGCGTGCCAGAGGGTGACGGCGATGCTGTCGAGCACCGCGATGCCGGTGTCGCGCTCGATGCCGGGGGCGACGCGGGGGCCGTCGAAGTTGGTGCAGTAAACGGCAATGGCTTCGGGTTTGGCTGTCGCGACCTCCTGGATCAGGCCGGCGATCCGCTCTTCCGGATATGTCGCGAAGCTGAAGTTGCCGGGATCGCCAAGGTGGCGTTCGGCGGCGCAGGTAAAGCCCAGCGCGGCAAAGTTGCGGACGATCGCCTCCTGCACCTCGTCGAGGTAGGGCGTGGCCAGGGCGTAGCGGCTGACCCCGAGGGCACGGAACGCGTCGAGCGTGGCCAGGGTCGAGGTGGTCGCAGGCACGCCGGTGCGCTCGGTGATCGCGCGGACCAGCGCCGCGTCGTTGTCGGCGCCGAGCCAGCCGCCCGATGTGCCGCCCCAGGCGATGACATCGCATTTCGCGTCGGCCAGATGCTCGGCGGCTTCGAGTTGTGGCACGAAGCTGAATTGCCCCAGTGCCTCGTCGCTCATGGCGATCTTCACCACCCGGAACCGCGCGAAATGTGCGGTGGTCCCCGGCGTGTCGGCCAGGATCTGGCTCACCCGGGGTTCCATGATGGTGTTGGATGAAGGCGTGAGCAGGCCGATACGGCAGGTCGAACTCATTCGGATCCCTCCTTGTGTGGATGGATTGATCGTGGGTCCGGTGCAGTCAAAGATCAAATAAAAAATTTAAAATGATGTAATCTATGGTAATCAAATGAAATAATCGTTCACGTAGGCAGGTTGATGAATTCTCGGGCAGTTTGAGAATGATTCGTGGGGCGGTGCCGCCATGTCCCGACATGATCACCGCAGCTGGGTTGATTCGGGGCCGCGGTTTCCGTGCGGCCGCACAGCATCTGACGTTGGGAAAGAGCGCACGGATGCGTCATGCCGCCACCCACAATTCCATACAGAGTGCGGGGATGATTGATATCTTGGGCTCAAAATACACGTTAAAAACAAAATGTTAGTTGATTTATAATTTTTTATAAAAAATCGTCTTGATTTCGGGAGGGCGGGAATTCACCCTAGGCCGCGTTGCAGTCATGGCAGTGTCACACCGCGGGGAGCGACGGTCGGCTGCCGAAAAAATCAGATGGGAGAGACCTGATGAAACCACTTTTCGCATTGTTTGGCGCCGCTGCCTTGTCCCTCGCGGCCACCGGGCCAGCGCTGGCCGAAACCCTGAGGCTGGCGGGCAATTTCCCGGTCGAACATTCCAGCTCGCTTGCCATGGAACGCTTTGCCGACGCGGTGGCCGAGAAGACCGGCGGCGCGCTTGCGATCCAGACCTTTCCAGCGATGCAGCTTGGCGGCGCCAAGGAAAACGTCGACCAGGTACGGTCTGGCGTGGTTTTCGGCACCTGGATCGGTTCGGCCTACCTGTCGCGCACTGTGCCCGAGCTTGAAGCCGTGTCGTTGCCTTTCGCCTATCCCGACCGCGAAACTGCCTTTCGGGTGATCGACGGCAAGGCCGGCCAAATGCTGGAAGACAAGCTGGCCGAACGCGGCTTTGTGGCACTGGGCTGGATGGAACTGGGCTCGCGCAACGTCACCAACGACGTCCGCCCGATTGCCTCGGTCGAGGATTTCGAGGGCCTGAAAATTCGCCTGCAACCGAACGAGACCCATCTCGCCACCTTCCGCGCCATTGGCGCCAACCCGGTGTCGATGGGAATTTCCGAGGTCTACTCGGCGTTGCAACAAGGCGTACTCGACGGCCAGGAAAACCCGTTCTCGATCATCGCTTCGCGCAATTTCAACGAGGTGCAGGGCCATCTTTCGGACAGCGGGCATTTCTTCGATTACATCGCTCTGGTCGCAAACAAGCGCAAGTTCGAGCGCCTGCCCGAGGATCAGCAGCAAGCGGTGCGCGATGCCGCCGCGGAAGCGATCGCCTGGCAACGTGACACCGCCGCCGCCGAGGATACCGCGTCGCGCGAGGCGCTGGTCAAGGCGGGCATGACATTCACCCCGCTCAGCGATGAGACCCGAGCCGCCCTGCGCGCGCGCAGCCAGCCGGTGATCGGCGCGCTGAAAGAGCGGATCGGTGATGAGCTGATCGATCTCGTGCTGGCCGAGGCCGCCGCGAAATGATCGCCGAGGCGCAGATTGCCGGACCTCTCAAGGGAGGCCCGGCGCTGGCCCGGGCGCGCGGGATCCTCGCGCGTCTGGACCGGGTAACGGGCTGGGCGGTGATCGGCGCCATGGCCGTCATGGCCGGGCTGGTGGTAACGCAGGTTGTGTTCCGATACGCCTTTGCCAGCGCCATCGACTGGTCGGAAGAGGTGGCGCGTCTGGCCTTTGTCTGGGCGATGTTCCTTGCCATTCCGCACGGTATCCGGCGCGGCGTGCATGTCGGCATCGACGCGCTGGTGGTCAAATTGCCCGAACGGCTGCAAGAGGCGCTGTTTCGCGTCGCGGCGGCGCTGGCGGCGGTGCTGATGGTGGTGATCTTCCGGTTCGCCTGGGAAGTCACGGCCTATACCTGGCCAGAAATGATGCCGACCCTGCCGGTCACGGCGGCGGTCTATTACATCGCCGTGCTGCTTGCGGCGGTACATTCGGTGCTGCACCTCGGCCTGCTGGCCTGGGGCGGGCGCGACACCTGGCCTTCGGAGAATCCGTCATGACCATCGTTGTCATCCTTGTCTTTTTCACCCTCGCCCTTCTGGGCATGCCGCTGGCCTTTGCCCTCGGGCTGGCCTCGCTGGGCGGGCTTCTTGCGGGCGGGATCGAACTCAGCGTCCTGCCGCAGCGGATGATGCACGCGGTCGACAGCTTCCCGCTTATGGCCATTCCGCTTTTCATGCTGGCCGGCGAGTTGATGGTGCGTGCCGGGATCATGAAGCGCATGATCCATTTCGCCAACGCTCTGGTGGGCCGGGTGCACGGCGGGCTGGCGCATGTCGCCATCGTCGCCGGCATGATGCTTGCGGCGGTCTCGGGCGCGGCGGTGGCCTCGGCTTCTGCGCTTGGCTCCACCCTCGTTCCGGCGATGCGCAAGACCTATGACGACGGCTATTCCAGTGCCGTCGTGGCCTCGGCCGCC
Organism: Marinovum sp. PR37; assembly: GCF_028807375.1. Lineage (NCBI taxonomy): Bacteria > Pseudomonadati > Pseudomonadota > Alphaproteobacteria > Rhodobacterales > Roseobacteraceae > Marinovum > Marinovum sp. PR37. The sequence continues at coordinate 28,364 of NZ_JARAML010000028.1, forward strand.
AACCTCGGCGCGATCATTCCGCCGTCGAACGCGATGATCGTCTATGCGCTGATGGCAGGCTCCGCCGTTTCGGTCGGCGGGCTGTTCATGGCCGGTGTCGTGCCGGGCATCCTTCTGACGCTGGGCTTCATGACGGTGGCCTCCGTGCTTTCCGTGAAGCGCGGATTCAAGCTCACCGGCGACGCGTTTTCGTTTCGCACGGCGGCGATCGAAGCCTGGCGCGCGCTGCCGGTTCTGGCGATGCCCGTCGTGGTCGTCGGTGGCATTGTCGGCGGCGTCTTCACGCCCACCGAGGGTGCCGGCATCGCCGTGGCCTATGCGGTGATCGTGGGCTTTTGTGTCACGCGCGAGCTGAAGATCTCCGACCTCGCGCCGGCGCTGTTCCAGGCCGCCATCGGCGCCGCGATGGTGGGCGCGCTGATTGCCTTTGCCGCCGGCGTGACCTTCCTTTTCACCATCGACATGGTGCCTGCGGCGATGGCCGAGTTCCTGCAAGGCGTCAGCGACAATCCGACCGTGTTCCTGGTGCTGGTGATGAGCCTGCTGATCGTCGTCGGCATGTTCATCGAATCGAACGCCGCCTACATCATGCTGGTGCCGCTCTTTGCGCCGGTGGCCGGGACCTTCGGCATCGACCCGCTGCTCTTCGGCTTCCTCTTCGTATTCAACCTGGTGATCGGGATGATGACACCGCCGGTGGGCGTGGTGCTCTTTGTCATGAGCGGCATCACGCGGGTCAAGATGGCGGCGCTGATCCGCAATGTCTGGCCCTATGTGGCGGTGCAATACGCCGTGCTGATCCTGTGCCTGATCTTCCCCGGAATAGTGACCTGGCTGCCGCGCGCGCTTGGCTATTGATCGAAAGACGAGTGAAAATTATGAAAATACTGCTGATCAACCCCAACACCACCGAGGCGCTGACCGAGCTTCTGTCCGAGGCTGCGCGCTCGGTCCTGCCGCCGGATACCACGCTCGACAGCGTGACCGCGGCGGTGGGCGTGCCCTATATCTCGACACGGACCGAGGCAATCGTGGGTGGCATGTCGGTGCTGGAAATCCTGTCCGAGCGCCATGCCGACTACGATGCCGCCATTGTCGCCGCCTTCGGCGATCCCGGCATCGGCGCCGCGCGCGAGCTGTTCGATATCCCCGTGGTTGGGCTGGCCGAGGCGGGTATGCTGACCGCCTGCATGCTGGGCGGGCGGTTCTCGATCGTCACCTTCGCCCAGGCGCTGGGGCCTTGGTATCGCGAATGCGTCGACTGGCACGGGCTTGGCGGACGCTGCGCCAGCATCCGCATGCTGAACGGTGCCTTCCGGTCGATTTCGGACGTGCAATGCGAAAAGGCCGATCTGCTGGTCGACCTGGCCATGCAGGCGATCGAACAGGACGGTGCCGATGTGATCGTGCTGGCCGGCGCGCCGCTTTCGGGCCTTGCGCCAATGGTGCGCGACCGCATCCCCGTGCCGGTGGTCGATTGCGCCCAGGCCGCCCTGCGCCACGCGGCCACACTGGCGGCGCTGCGGCCGGTCGGCCCGCAAAAGGGCAGCTTCGCCCGGCCTGCCGCAAAGGCTTCGGTCGGACTGCCGAAGGCCCTGGCGCTGCGCATCGCGCATAAGGATTGCGCCTGAAAGGAGGAGTGCACATGATGACCCTTGCCCAACGCAAGGTGCCGCGGGGCGAAGGCGGCCTCAGCCGCGCCCACCTGCACGAACGGGTGGCCGAGGCATTGCGCGACCGGATCATTACCGGCGCGCTCGCTCCGGGCGAAAGGCTGGCCGTCACCGCCCTGGCCGAAGAGATCGGCGTTTCGCTCACTCCGATGCGCGAAGCGCTGAAGCTGCTTGCCACCGAGGGGCTGGTCGATCTCACCCCCAATCGCGGCGCCGCGGCCAGCCGGGTGACGGTCGATCAGACCCGCGCCCTTTTCGAAGTCATCGCCGGAATCGAGGCATTGGCGGCGGAGCTGGCCTGCAAACGCATGACTGCCGAAGAACTGGCCGAGTTGCACGACCTTCATGCAAACATGCAGCACCTCGCCGGTTGCAAGGATCGCACCCGGTATTTCGATGTCAATCGGCGCATTCACGACCGCATCGTCGATTTCGCCCGCAACCCGATCCTGAGCGATCAGCGAAGCCGGCTGGCGCAACAGGCCGAGCGGGTGAGGTTCATCGCCCTAGGCCGCGACGCCCGGCGCAACGCCGCAATGCAGGAGCACCTCGACCTGATGGCCGCTTTCGACGCGCGCGATGCCGACCGGGCCCGACGTATCTGGCGCGGGCACCTTCTGGCATCGGGCGACCAGACCATAGATTTTCTCGCGCGCCGTTCCGCGCCAGACGCAAGGACAGACAGGCCATGACCACAGAACTCGACCTCGTCATTCGCGGCGGACGCATCGCCACTGCCGCCGACGTCTTTGACGCCGATATCGGCATTCGGGGCGGACGCATCGTGGCGCTGGGCCATGAACTGGGCGCGGCGTCTGAAGAGATCGACGCAACCGGCAAGCTCGTCTTGCCCGGCGGTGTCGATGCGCATTGCCATTTCGATCAACCGTCCTCTGACGGCTCCGTCATGGCCGACGATTTCGACAGCGGGCCGCGCTCGGCCGCCTTTGGCGGAACCACCACCGTCATCCCCTTCGCCTGCCAGCAAAAGGGCCAGACCCTGCGCGCGGCGGTGGATGATTACCACCGGCGCGCCGACGGCAAATCGGTGATCGACTATGCCTTCCACCTGATTGTCACCGACCCGACGCCGCAGGTGCTGGGGCAGGAACTGCCGGCCTTGATCCGCGAGGGCTACACCTCGTTCAAGATCTACACCACCTATGACGATCTCAAGCTGAACGACCGACAGATCATCGAGGTGCTGGCGCTGGCCAAGCGCGAAGGCGCGCTGACCATGATCCATGCCGAAAATTCCGACGCCATCGCCTGGCTGACCGAGGCGCTGGAGCAGGCCGGCCAGACCGCGCCACGCTTTCATGCCGATGCGCGCCCCGCGATAGCCGAGCGCGAGGCGACGCACCGGGCCATCTCGCTGGCCGAGATCGTCGATGTACCGATGCTGGTGGTGCATGTCTCGGGCAGCGAGGCGATGGACCAGATCGCCGCCGCCCGCGCCAAGGGGCTGAGGGTCTTTGCCGAGACCTGCCCGCAATACATCCTGCTCACCGCCGACGATCTCGATCTCGACGGTTTCGAGGGCGCCAAGCACATCTGTTCGCCGCCGCCGCGCGATAGCGCCAGCCAGCAAAGCGTCTGGCGCGGGCTGGCGAATGGCACGTTTCAGGTGTTCTCCTCGGATCACGCGCCGTTCAAGTTCGACAGCGCCACCGGCAAGAAACTTTGCGGTGACGGGGCCAGTTTCACCCATGTCCCCAACGGGATCCCCGGTGTCGAAACCCGCCTGCCGCTGCTGTTTTCGGAAGGGGTGGGCAAGGGGCGGATTTCGCTCAATCAATTCGTGGCCCTCACCGCCACCAATCCGGCGCGGCTTTACGGGCTTTATCCGCGCAAGGGAACGATTGCCGTCGGCGCCGATGCCGACATTGCGATCTGGGATGCCGAACGCGAGGTGACAATCCGCAATGAGCTTTTGCATCACAATGTGGACTACACGCCTTACGAGGGTCGCACGATCACGGGCTGGCCCGAGATCGTCCTGTCGCGGGGCAAAACCGTTGTGCGTGGCGAACGGCTATATGCCGAAAGTGGCCGTGGTCAGTTTCTGGAATGTGGCGCACCGGATACACTGATCTGAAGTGTTTCGGGGTATCGGTTAACCATCGATCATCGCCAATCTGAAAATCGAGGCGGGCGGCAACGCCACCTCTGGCTTCAAGCTGACGGCGCGCGATTTCGCCTGGTTCGACACCGAACATCAAGCCTGGATCGTCTGCCCGGAGCGCTACGACCTCAGGCTCGGGTTCTCTTATGGCGCCAGTTGGACGGTGGGACAGGTCAAACGCAATAGCGAGTTGATCCTACCGGTCTGACTCATTGGCGTGGCGACAACCTTACCCGCGGTTCTGGCGTCCTCCGCAATCGAGCCGATGGGCGGTGCGCGCCCGGACGCGGCGGGGGCGGCCGATCTGCGCAGGCGGTATGCCTCGCTCCGGCGGGCGCAAAGCTTCATTTCCTGGCGGGCGCAGGGCCAGCTAATGCGTGAATGGACCGACCTGATCGGTGTGATCGAAACCCGGATTGCGCCGGAGGCCCCGGATACGGCCATTGAGCTGCTCTGGTCGCTCATGCTGTGTGCGTCCCGCAGCTCGGACTATGCGCGCGGCCGGTTCAGTGCGACGCCCGAAATCACGCAACTTCCCGTTCATCTCTGGAGGCGTCGGTGACGGCTGACAGCGCATCCTCGATGCTGGCTGCGTAATGCACGAGGGGACGTTTGAGACCATGGGTCACGAAGACCCGCTGGATATCGCGGCCGGCGCCCGTCAGCCAAAGGTCGACGCCCTGTTTGTGCGCCTTCTGGGCGAGACCCTCGATCATGTTGGCGCCGGTCGAGTCAAGGAAAGGCACCGTCGCAAAATCGACAATCAGCGTCTTGTGGCTGTCCTGGATCCGGTCGAGCACCGAGCCGATGGAAGCGGTTGCGCCAAAGAAGAGCGCACCGGTGATGCGGTAGACCACGACCTCGGGGTTCGCCGCGGCCTCTTCGTCATAGCTGCCGCGCGGGTGCGCGCCGTCCGCCTCGTCCCGTCTGACAAGGGGGGTATGGGTGGAGATGGCGGTGGTCTTGCTCATCCGTTGGATAAAGAGGACCGAGCCGAGCGCGAAGCCGACGACGATGGCTTCGGTCAGGTCGCGGAAGATCGTCAGGAAGAATGTGGCGGCGAGGACTGTCGCCTCTCCCCAACCGGACCGGACGAGAATGGCGATGGCCGGCTTCTCGATCATGTTCCAGGCGACGACGGCGAGGACACCCGCAAGAGCGGCAAGCGGAATATAGGCGGCAAGCGGCGCGGCCACAGCCATGAAGAGCAGGATGAACAGCGCGTGCAGCATGCCCGAGACCGGACCATGCGCGCCCGAGCGCACATTGGTTGCGGTCCGCGCGATGGTGCCAGTGACGCAGAAACCGCCGAAGAGCGCCGATCCGAGATTGGCCGCGCCCTGTGCGACAAGCTCGCAGTTCGAGCGGTGCCGACGCCCGGTCATGCCGTCGGCGACCACCGCGGAGAGAAGCGACTCGATGGCGCCCAGAAGCGTGAAGGAGATTGCGGCGGGCAGAACCGCCATGACCTTGTCGAGCGACAGGTCCGGCAGGCTGGGCGCCGGCAGGGTCGAGGGAATGCCGCCGAACTTCGTACCGATTGTCTGCACCGGCAGGTTCAGGAGTGCCGGTGCCAGGGCCGCGGCGCCGACTGCAACCAGCATGCCCGGCCAATGCGGCCGCCATTTGCGCAGGCCGAGGATGATCGCGACCGTCGCCACCGAGACGAGAAGCGCGTCCGGCGTCAGGCTCGCACGCGCCTCCCACAGGGCGGGGAGCTTCTCCAGCAACTCGCCCGGCTCATGGTCGAGCGTCAGGCCAAAAAGTTCCTTGATCTGGCTGGCAAAGATGATGACCGCGATCCCGGCGGTGAAGCCGACCGTCACCGGGAAGGGAATGAACTTGATGAAGGTGCCGAGGCGCAGGAAGCCGACGGCCGCCAGCATCAGGCCCGAGAGGAAGGTTGCAAGGATCAGCCCCTCTATCCCGTGTTGCGCCACCGTCGCAGCGACCAGCACGATGAAGGCGCCCGCGGGCCCGCCGATCTGGAACCGCGATCCGCCCAGAAGCGAGACGAGGAAGCCGCCGACGATGGCCGTGTAGAGCCCCTGCGCCGGGGTTGCGCCCGAGGCGATGGCGATCGCCATCGAGAGGGGCAAGGCGACGATGGCAACCGTTAGACCTGCAATGGCGTCCGCGCGTATTTGGGACAGTCCGTAGCCTTCTCGCAGGACCGTGACGAGTTTCGGAGTGAAGAGGTCGGCGAAGCTGGGTGCCGCACTCTGTCTGGTGGTCTGGTCTTTCATCTTCGGCCGCACCTTTGAGGGTTGCGGCGGGATCGTCGGCATGTCGTCGGCGGTCGCCGTCGCGAGTCTTGGGTCAGACTTTCGGGGGTGGTGGTTTCAGGCGGACGCCGCGCCCGCCTGCCGTACTGGGGATGCCTTCACCGATCAGTTCGACACCGGCGAGCTCCAGCGCTGTCACAATCTTTGTCAGGCTGTCGACCACACCACGCACGTTGCCGGCGCTGGCCTCCATGCGCTGGATCGTCGGAACGGAGAGGCCGGATAGCTCGGCCAGGGTCTTCTGATCGATGCCGAGAAGGGCACGCGCCGCGCGCATCTGAGGGCCGGTGATCATGTGGCTTATCCCGATTGCAGTGCCGACCTTATGAAACATCACTATTGATATTCCAACTATCAATATAGCAAATTGGAATATGTATTCTGATGTATTTGCGACCGCGGGCGGCGCGGCGGCAATGCCAAGTCGCAAGGCCTTCGGGAAAGCCATCAGATCCTTGCCTTCCTTCCATTGGCGCGCGGGTCCGGGAGAACCGACTTCGCCTAGCGGTCGGACAGCCGCTGCGGGGTGGTCGGCGATGTCGCGGTCCACGCGCCGCACCGCGAGGGCGATCAGCGCAACCACCACGCCCATGTGCTCACCTCCACCCGCAAGCTGGAGGCGCAAGGCTTCACGGCCAAGATCACCGTACGATCACGACCAGCAAGAGGATGTTCGTCCATCGGATCACGCGCGGAATATCTCGCCGGCCTCGCCGCGATTTCCCACAAGATCATTGCCGCAAGCACGCCGAGAAACGCCGTCCAGCCTATGGCAGGCTCAGGGCCAAGGATCGTTTCGGCTTTTCCTGCCCGTGCAACTCAGATTGTCTTGTGGGTTTTGCGGCAACTTATCCCACGGTGAACTGGCCCATCATCCCGCGGTCCTCGTGTTCGAGGATGTGGCAATGGTACATGAACGGGGCCTCAGCCGTGGCCGGCTTGTCGAAGCGGACGAGAATCTCGGTCAGACCGTCGACATGCACCACGTCCTTGAGACCGGTCGCCTGCGGATCAACGGCCCGGCCGCCCATGCCCGTGACCAGGAACGAGGCTCCATGCACATGGAAGGGATGGGCCATCATGTCGGCGTTGATGCGCCAGCGTTCGGTTTCACCCAAGGGGACGTTGAAATCGACACGGCTCATGTCATAGGATGACCCGTTAATGCCCATCGTCTGCCCGTCGCGGCCAACGAGGTTGTTGAGCATGCTGCCCATCATGCCACCCGAATGGACGTTCAGGGTGAAATCGCGCGTCCGCACGGGCGCACCAAGGTCGGGCAAATTGGCGGGCAGGCGTGCGGGCAGCGCGCCGGAAACGCGCGCAGGCTGTTCCGAAACCTCGATCGACAGGATGTCGAGCGTGCCGGTCGCGCCGGTGTCTGCGCCCATCATGCCCCCGCCGCCCATCATGCCGCCCATGGACCCGCCCCCCATCATGCCGCCTGCGATATCGGCGGAGACGAGCCGCACCGCACGGCGATCCGAGAAATCGGCCACGATCTCGGCCCGCTCGCCGGAGGACAGATGCAGGCCGGTCATCGCTTGCGGCGCAGGCAGCAGCCCGCCGTCGCTGGCGACCTGATGGAACTCGCGGCCATCCGAGAAGCCGAATTCGTAGGTCCGCGCGTTCGACGCATTCAAAAGCCGCAGCCGCACCAGACCGACAGGGACGGTCAGCTTCGGTTGGAGTGTCCCGTTGACAAGGATATCGCTGCCCTGGAACCCCGCCATCTGGTCCATGTGTCCGAGGTCATAGGTCATCACCCCGCGCCGGAACAGGCGATCCTGGACAATCAGCGGGAAATCATCCTCGCCATAGGTTCGCGGAAGGGGCACGTCGATTTCGGGATCGTCCAACAGGATCATGCCGGCCAAACCCCGATAGACCTGGGTGGCGGTCTCTCCGTGGACGTGGCTATGATACCAGAGTGTCGCCGCCGGGTGATCGACGGGAAGCTCGGGCGCCCAGGTCTCGCCGGGACCGAACGCCAGTTGCGGCCCGCCGTCGAGGTGGCCGGGCAGGTGCATTCCGTGCCAGTGCGCGGTAATGGGGGCGTCGGTGCGGTTTTCGACCGCGATCTTCGCGGTTCGCCCTTTGACCAAGCGCAGCGTCGGGCCGAGGTAGTCCTGCGAGAAACCAAGCGTGGGTGAGGAGACACCGGGATAGAAATCCCGCGTTCCGGCGCGCGCGCTGAGCGTGTTCCCGGCCCTTCCATCCACCTCCATCAGGGGAGGGATCGGCAGGGGGGCGCCCGGCTCCGCCGCGATCGCGCGGCGGGTCAGCAGCATCGGTGTGGCCAAGGTCGCGCCAGCCGCCGCACCGGCCATCAGAAAGTGTCGTCGTTTCATGGGTTCGTCCTTTCGCGGCGCGTGCCGCAGTTAATTCTTAGCCCGTGTCAGCCGCATCTAAGCGGTCGGCAAGCCCGCCTTTTTCCAGCCTGCCAGACCGCCATCGACCAGCTGCGCGTCATATCCCATCTCCTTCAGCCGGGCGGCGGCCATGGCGGCGCGCGCGCCCGAGGCGCAGACGACCATGACGGGCGACTTCCCCTGCACGGCGGTCAGGTCGGCCTCGGCCACGCCGCTGTCGGGATCGGCCTTGGCCTCGAGCAGGCCGCGCGGGATGTGGATGTGGTCTGGCCCCAGCTTGCCGTCTTTGGCCAGTTCGCCGGGCTCGCGCACATCCAGAAGCAGACCGGCGCCCGACCGGGCGTTCGCCTCGGCCTGTTCCGGCGAGATGGTCTCAACGGTTGCTTTCGCTTCGGCGACGAAATCCTTGATGCCTTTGGTCATCCTTGTTCTCCTTCAGAACTTGTTTGCGGTGGTCTTGAAATTGCTGTGCCCATCGGCCTCGGCCGGGTGCAGGCGACCGCCGCGCAGGTTAACCTGTGCGGCGTGCGGCATGCGGTCGGGCAGGGCGGGTGTGGCAGCACGGTCGTCGCGCGTTTTGATGAATTCGGGCTTGGCCGTGCCGCAGCGTGTCATGCACGAAGTCCGCGCCGTCAGCGGGTCGAAATCCGGCACCACATCGATAGGCCCGGCCTTGTGGGTGCGCGGACAGGCCGCGGGGTGCTGGATGGCTCCGGTGTCCTCCTCATGAAGCCCCCAGATGTCGGGGGACGTCGGTCCGGTGGAAGGGCTTTGGCGCGCCAGGATCATGTTCGTTTCAATTCCGATTTTCTAGGGATTTGGAGGAGGGTGAGCGTGAATTCAGCGGCCAGAATCGCTGCGGCCGCGCCCCTCTTCGCCATCGCAGAAGATGTCATAGAGCGTGTCCAGAAGGCGTTTCGCATCGTCGTTCGACAGGGCGTAATAGATGGTCTGACCCTCTCGCCGGCTCGCGACGAGCCCCTCTCGCCGCAATATGGCCAGGTGTTGGGACACAATGCTTTCCCGAACATCGAGCGACGCGGCAAGGGCGCCGACCGATTGTTCGCCTTCGACCAGTGTGCAGAGGATCATCAACCTGTTCCGACTGGCCAGGCACTTGAGCAGGGCTTCCGCCGCGTCGGCATTTTTTTGCATCGCATCCAGTTCCATACAGATGTATCTGCGAATGTTCGCAGATACATCAAGGGGCGCGGCGCGAAGTTTTTTTGGTACATGCTTTCCTTTGTCTCGGGACCGTATTGCGATAAGCGTTCAGTCATGGCGTCGCTCACTCAAATCGAAGTGCTTCTCCCGGAGTTCCGGGCCTACGCGATTGCCATTTGTGCGTCTTCGGACGACGCAGAAGACCTTGTGCAGGATGCCATCGAACGTGCGCTGAGAACCGAGAGCCGCCCGACAGTTCTTGACGAATTGAGACCCTGGATGTTCCGGGTGATCCGCAATCTTCACTACGACGAGCTGAGAAAAAGACGTGTGCGCCGGGAATATTTGGCGGTTGAGAAACGTCTATCAGATGAAGCGGGCATATCAGACGCGGCGCGGGACATTTTGATCCGCATGGCGTTCGAGAAGTTGCCGCCGGATATGCGCGAAGTGCTGTGTCTTGTGGACGTAATGGGATTGAAATACGCCGAGGCGGCGAAGGTGATGGATGTGGCGAACGGGACGGTCATGAGCCGGATTAGCCGGGCGCGTAAGGCACTTTTGGCACTGGTCGAAGGATCGGACGCTGCGGATGAAATAGAGAAAAGCGCACGATGAACGAGTTGAACGAGAACGATTGGGAACTGGTCAACGCCTATCATGATGGCGAGTTGAGTGACGTTGAGCGCCAAGCGATGGAGTCGCGCCTCCGGTTCGAACCCGCTTTGCAAGAGGCGTTGAGGGATGTTGCCAGCGTTTCGGCCAGCCTTGGTGCCTTGCGTCCGGAAACAGGGCCCTCCCCTTCCGAGCAGGTTGCAGAAGCGGCAAATCAGAACCGTTGGCCAACTCGATGGCTCGTTGGTGGCGCGGTTGCCGCAGCCATTGCGTTGGCCGTCGGTTTGGGACCGCAGTTCACCTCGGAACCGTCGGTGTTCGACGTGCATACGGAATTGGCAGGGCAACCATTCGCAATTGATGTGGGGGGTATGACCCCCGCAGCGGCTGCGAGCAGCAAAGATATTCCAGACCTTGCCGGTGCGAACCTGACGCCGGTCGCTATGCGTACGCTGGAAGACGGAAATGTGACCCATTATGCGGGTCACAACGGCTGCCGCCTCACATACTACCGAGGGTTGCTGGACCTGGATGGCGAGGATTCCATGAAGGATGCGCAGCTCGCAACCTGGGCAACGGCGGACAATATAAATCATATGATCATCGCGAACGGCATGGATCAGGCCAAGTTTGACGCCATTGCCGATTTTCTGCGGCTTGTGACCAAACAACAGGTCAGTGAGCAGATGATGGCCTCATTGGAAGAAACGACGGCAAACGCAGGACGATGCGTGGGCTGACTAAAGCAGAACGAACTTCAGACCTGAAATCAGGACTGCAACGGCCAAGATCAGGACTGCCGGTTTGACAGGGAGCGACCGCACTTCCAGCCCGGTGCCGACGATTGATCCGGTGAATGCGAGCATGGCCCAGGGCACCAACTGTGCCGGGACGCTGCTCAGTTTGGCGAGGTTGCCCGCGGATGAACAAGACAAAGACGGCGGCGATGCCGGCCGTCCGTCTTGCCTCCGTCCAGCCTGCGATCACAAAGAGTGGGCTGAGCAGGACACCTCCACCGATACCCGAAAGTCATGATCGCGATGTATCCCGACGATCGGCCATGACCGGACGGAGGCGTAAAGGATTGCCGCCCCTCCCAACATGACGTCAAAGGCTCCTCAGTGAAGCGGACGAGCCAGGTGATGGGCCGGGACAAATCGGCCCATTCCCGACCGCAGCACCTTAATTCCCGAGGGGGCGAGGAAAGTTTGGACGGTCGGTGTTGTAGTGGGCCGCCAGGTAGTCGAGAATCTCGGTCCTGTCGGGCTCTTCGATTTCGGACATACCCTGTTCTTCGACCATCCACTCGAACATCTCGTCCCACTCGTCGCGGGTCAGGCCCTGCTGGGCGACGATCATCTCGGAATGGCAGGCGGTGCAGGCGTAATACGTGGCCTCTACGCCCGGTGCATCGAACAGGATGCCGAATTCGTACTCCTCGGCGGCGCTGTCTGTCGCCGGTGCGGCGGCCTCGGTCGCGCCGAACGCAAGCGGGTTGTCGGAGAAGGTGTTCAGATAGGCAATCAGGTTCGCGCGGTCTTCCTCTTTCTTGAGCCCGGCAAAGCTCATCTTGGTGCCCTTGACCTCGGCCCGGGGCTTGGTGAGGAACGCATCAAGACGTTCAGGAGTCCATTCGCCACCGTATTCGGTCAGGGCGTTCGAATACTTGAAGCCGTCAACCGCGGCGACCGGCCCGCCTACGATACCATAAAGGTTGGGGCCGACTTTGTTCTTGTCGCCTTGTTCGACAGTGTGGCAGGCGGCGCATTTCTTGAAGACGCGTTCTCCCTTGGACGCATCGGCTGCCGCGAGGGCCGCGTCAAGATCCGCCAAGGCGGGCGAGGCAAGGCCGAAGCCGAGTGCAATAAGAGAGAGATTTCGCAGAGTTGCGAAGCACATGAGGTAACTCCAGTCCGGAAGTGTTGAGGGGCGGCTCCAGGCCGCCCCGGTATTGGTTAGCTTGCGCGAACACCCACGCGGTGCATGGTGTTGTTCAGATAGCCTTTCGGGTTCCAGTCGATGGCAAAGGGCTGCATGACGCCCGCGCTGTCGGTGGCGCGGGCCCAAACCTCGTAGTAGCCGGCCTGGGGGAAGGTCACGTCGGCCCGCCAGTTCTGCCAAGCACCGTCATTGACCGGTGCGTCCAGTTCGGCGTCCCTCCAGGTTGACCCGAAATCGGTCGAGATCTCGACCTTGTCGATCGACCGGTCGCCGGACCAGGCGTGGCCGCGCACCTGCGTGCCCATACCGGTGTCGGCGCCGTTGGCGGGGAAGGTCACGAGCGACTTGACCGGCATCCGTTCGATGATGACGAAATCCTCGTCCGGCACATCCTGTCCCGGTGCCACGGGATAGGCGGGCACGCGATAAGACGTGCCGGTCATCTTCGGGCCGTCATGCACCTGGTCGCGCAGCTCGATCCGTGTCAGCCACTTTTGCGCGGTCGAGGCCGGCCAACCGGGCACAACAAGGCGCAAGGGGGCGCCGTTCATCGGATGTAGCGTCTCGCCGTTCATTTCGAAGGCGATCAGGATGTTGTCCGTCATCGCCTTTTCGATTGGCACGCCGCGCGAAATCGGCAGCTTGTCGGGATCGCCCGACAGGTGTCCGTCGGCCCCGTAATGCGCCGTGTAGACGACGTTGGACTGCACCCCCGCCTTTTCCAGCACGTCCTTGAGGCGAACGCCCGTCCATTCCGAACAGGCCACCGCGCCATAGGTCCACTGGTTGCCCTTGGCGGGCGGGTTGAAGAAACCGCGCCCATTGCCACCGCATTCCAGCGTGAGCGCCATGGTCACAACCTCGAACTGCTCGCGCAGATCGGCGATGGTCAGTTCCATCGGGTTGTCGACGAACCCGTCGATGGTCAGCGTCCAGGTGGACGGGTCCACGTCTTCAGGCGGGATGCCGTTGTTGCGGATGAAATGCCTGCTGGTCGGCGTGATTGCATCGTCCAGAAGCTCGGGCGGCGTCTCGGCATTGACCGGGCGGTCGTTGAGCAGGGTCAGCCCGTCTTTGCCGAACAGCACGTTTTCCTGCGCCATTGCAGCGGGCACAAAGCCAATCGGCATGTTGCGGTGGAACGGGATCGATGTGCCAACCATCGCGGCCATCGTCGCCAAGCCGGTGCGCTTCAGGAAACCGCGCCGGTCGGGGTTTGCGACCCGTCCGAAAAATTCCTTGTCCGCTTTCTCCGGATCATCTGCGAAAAACTCCTGAACCGAGCGTTTCTTGTCCTCGTCGAGCGCCATAGTCTCCTCCCTTGGCTGCTAGAGCGGTGCACAGTCGCACACCGTCATTCAACAAAGAGACGTGTGGCGCTCCGGAATTATTCCCGGGCGCGCTAAAAATTATCGCTGCCAGCCCTCGGTCGCCGGGATTTCCGGCGCCTCCTCCGTCACGAGGAAGTCGAAGAAGGCTTTCGCTTCGGGGTCGGCATCCGGCGACAGCACCACGTTGATGTCGCGATAGATTACCCGATCCTCGGTCAGTTCGACCATGTCGAGACCGTCTTTGGTGATCGGCCAGTTGGGCCAGGTGATCCATGCGTCCGCATCACCGGTCACGACAACCCGCACGCCGTCGGCCAAAAGATCACCGAAGTCTTCGATGCCCAGCGGGTTGCCGGAAACTGTCGGTTGGCACGACTAACCTTTCCCTCGGGGCAATGAATGCGTGTCATTGCACGATTACCTGGGGTAAGCTACTATTTTCGCATTGGTTTTTTTGACGGGAGGCGAGGATGAAGATCGCGACGGTCGGAAAGGGCGGGTCGGGCAAGACGACCATCGCCGGAACGTTGGCACGAATTTTTGCCGGAGAGGGACGGAAGATTCTCGCCATCGACGGCGATCCCAATCCCAACCTGGCGCTGGTGCTGGGGATGACGCCCGACGAGGCGGATCGCATCGGGTATATTCCCGCCAACGTCATGCGCCGCGGGCCCGAGGTTGACGGCGTCATCATGATGGAGCCGGCGATCCCGCGCGAGGATATCATGGCGCGATACGCCATCCCGGCGGCCAGCAACCTCGATCTGATCGTGATGGGCAAGCCGGCTCATGGCAGCGCCGGCTCGGGCTGCATGTGTGCCTCGCATCGGGCGGTGCGCGGGCTGATCGCCGAACTGACATCGATTGGCGAGCACACGATCACCGACATGGAAGCGGGGCTGGAACATCTCAAGCGCGGTACCGCGCGGCATGTCGACATGATGCTGGTGGTGGCCGAACCCTATTACCGTTCGCTCGAGGCCGCGATGCGGACCTGCGAACTGGCGGTCGAGCTGGGCATCGCGCATGTCAAGGTTGTTGCCAACAAGGTGCGTTCCGACGACGACATGAGCGCGATCCGGGCGTTCTGCGACAAGCATGGGATGGAGATCATCGGCACCGTTCCCTACGACGAGGCAATGATGGAGGCCGAACGCCGGGGAAGCGCCCCGATTGACCATGCGGCCGGGGCTCCGGGTGTCGCCGCGATCCGCGACATTGCCGGCGGGATCGATGCCATCGCGCGGATCGCTCACGCAGCGCCGGGGGCCGGGGCCGACGCAACGAGGAACGCTTGAGGCACGGATGCTGATTGGCGAACTGGCCGAGCTTCTGGGGGTGACACCCAAGACGCTTCGCCACTACGAGAAGATCGGGCTGATACATCCGCCCGAGCGCGCGTTGAACGGCTATCGGTTCTTTGGTCCGAGCGCCGCGCGCCGCGCGCAATTGATCGTGAATCTGCGCAAGCTCGGCCTGTCTCTGGATGAGATCGGTGACCTGCTGACCGCCGATGACGGGCGCAGCCTGCGCCAGCGGCTGCTCGGACGGCTGGACGAACAGATCCGGGATCGCGAGTTGAGTATCGCGCGATTGCAGGGCGAGCATGACGAATTGCGGGCCCGTTTCGACGCATTGATCGGCACCCCGCGCGAGCGTGACGGCGATTGCATCTGCGCTGCGCTTCTCGCGCCTTGTGATTGTAAGAACAGCAGAAATCGGTAACCGGCGACGGAATCTCCTTGACCTTTCCCTAGGGACAATCTGCTAGCATGGGCTGAATCGGGAGACCAGATGGATGACCGAGACCGCCGAAACCACACGCCAAGAGGCCTACCGCCCGACCTTCACGCTGGATGAAGGGCCGCTCGATGAAGTTCATGCCTTCTGGCTCGCCGGGATGAGTTGCGATGGCTGCACGATCTCGGCCGCCGGGGCGCAGAATCCTTCGGTCGAACAACTCTTGAACGCGCGCCTGCCGGGATTGCCGCGGATCGTGCTGCATCACCCGGTGCTTTCCGTCACCGCCGGCAAGGATTTCATGCAGGCGCACCACGCCGCCAAGGCCGGCAAGCTGGGCGCGCCCTATGTGGTGCTGTTCGAAGGTTCGGTACCCGACGAGCGCATTGCCGGCGAATTCGGCGGCTACTGGTCGGCCATGGGCGCCGACGAGCGCGAAGGTGCCGGCAAGCAGCCCATTCCCACGGCGCAATGGCTGCACGATCTCGCCCCCGGCGCGGCGGCGGTGATCGCGGTGGGCACCTGCGCGACCTGGGGCGGCATCCCCGCGGCAATCGGCAACGTCACGGGCGCGATGTCGGTGATGGATTTTCTCGGCGAAGAGTATCTCAGCGCGCTGGGTCTGCCGCCGATCAACATTCCCGGATGCGCCCCTGTCGGCGACAATACCACCGAGACCATCGCCGCGGTGCTGATGTTCCTGGCCGGTTTCGGGCCGCTGCCCGAGTTCGACGAGTTGGGTCGGCCAGCCTGGCTGTTCGGCGAGACGGTGCATCGCCGTTGCGTGCTGGCGGGCAATTACGAAGAGGGAAAGTTCGCCGAAAGCTACGGCGAGCGCAAATGCCTGGTTGAATTGGGCTGCTGGGGGCCGGTGGTGCAATGCAATATCGTGTCGCGCGGTGCCAATGGCCACATGGGGGGCTGCATGAACACCGGCGGCATCTGCATCGGCTGCACCATGCCCGGGTTTCCCGATGCCTTCGCGCCTTTTTACAAACGCCCTCCGGGCTCACTGATGTCGACCACGCTCAGCCGGACGACCGGCAGTTTTGTCGACTACCTGCGCCAGTTCACGCTAAAGAGCCGCAACCGGACCCGCCGGTGGAAACGCGACAACGCGGTGCCCAGTGGCTGGGCCAAAGTGGACGGCGGCCTCAATCCCGCCGAGCGGATGGTGGGCGGCGTCTACGAATTCCTGAAGCGGCGGCGGACGGGGTTTTCGGCCGCGGGCTCGCACCGGCAGCGCGCCTACCAGAACCCCTCCCATGCCTATATCCGCAAGTCCCCGCATGACCACGAGGTGGAGAGGTGACGCGATGAACATCTGGTGGGCTCTCGGTTTCGGCGTGGCGGCAGCGGTTGTCGTCGTGGTGGCGGTGCTGCTGCTGGCCATCCTTTGGCAGGCGCGGCGAATCCGCAGACTTGCATCAACCGCCGCGGAGATTGTCGGCGAGATTGATGCCAACACGCGGTCGGTCTGGCGCGTGGCGAAGATCAACAGGACTGCGGGCGCGCTTCTCGATGGCGCCGCCGCGATCGAGGCCAACGCGCGCGCGATCCGCGAGGCGGTCACGCATGACGCTGAAAATGAAGACGCGGCCTGAGGAGGAAGCAATGGACCACATCACGCTCTGGTGGATCGCGATCGGCGCGGCTCTGGCAGTGACGATTGTCGTGGCGATCCTGCTGGCGCTGGTGGTCGGCACCGCCCGCGACATCCGCGACGGCGCCGCGCTGGTCTGGACCCGTGGCCAGCAGGTGGCCAACAACACCATCCATATCGCGCTGCTCTACCGGACGCTCGAGGCGGTGCAGGCAATCCGGGGCAGGGCAGGTGGTATCCTGCAAGAGGCCGAGGCGCTTCGCGATCATGCCGAAACCTGCCCGGGCTGTCCGCAATGCATCCTCGCCGGGGACAGGGGGGCCACATGACGACCCTGCTCACATCGCTGACCGCGCTTGCCGCGCTGCTGTTTCTGGCGGTTGTCGCCGTTGCTCTGGTGCGCATCAGCGGCCTGCTGGAAGAGATCGGCGGCACCGGCAGCAGCTATCTCGCCAAACTTCGGCTGGGGTTGCGGGCCATCGACCGCGAAACCTCGCATCTGCCGGCCGCCGCCGTGCCCGTCAACAAGGGGCTGGCCGACGTGGCGGCGGGGCTGTCGGCGGTCGACGCGACGCTGGGCGATCTGCACAAAGCACTCTCGGGACAGGAGGACAAATGATGCCATTGGCAGCAATCGTGATCTGGATCGTGACGCTGCTGATCATCGCCCTGGTCATCGTGCCGGTGGCGGTGACCCTTCTGCGGCGCGCGTTGAACGCCGCCTGGGCGATCGAGGGATACCTCGCCGACATGAGTACGGCGGGCGGCAGGATCGCTACCCATACCGGCGCGATCCCGGCACTGGACGATACCCTGGAGACTGCGGCGTCAATGCATCCCGTGGCCGAGGCCATCGAAGCCAAGACCGGGGCAGTGGCCGGGCTTCTGGTCGCGCGGGCAGAGCACAGGAGGTCGCCATGATCGCTGTGCTGACAGGGATTTCGGTCGTGCTGGCCTTGGTGATCGTCCTGGTTGTGGCCTATCATCTGATCGGCATCTTCGTGGCGCTGAAACGCGGTGCGGATCACCTCCAGAATCTGGCAGACGGATTGATCAAGGTCCGCGACGACACCGCGCCGCTAAACGGACGGGTGGACGGCATTTCTGCACGGCTGGAGGCGCTGGCGCCACCGCTGCTGGCCGCCAACGGAAACCTTGCCGCCATCGTCGGCGTCGCGCGCGGGATGACCGCCGAGAAGAAGGAATAGCCTGCGATGTGTTTCGAGAACCTGCCGGTCGAGTTCGACGAAAACGGCAACGCCTTCCTGAAGCAAGGGGTGAAGAACCCCTACGACTACCAGACCCGCACCCCAGAGGAACGCGACGCCAAGCTGAAGGAGCTGGCCAACAAGAACGGCCAGCTTGTCGATGTCGATTACGATCCGGTGACGCGGGTGGCCGGCGCGCTGGCCTTCCATTCGACCGTGGATCTGGAGCAGGGCCGGGTGCGCGACACCAATTCGATGGCGACGCTGTTTCGCGGCTACGAGGTGATCCTGCGCGGCCGCGACCCCCGTGATGCGGCCTTCATTTCGTCCCGCGCCTGTGGCGTCTGCGGCGGCGTGCATTCGACCGCCTCTGCGCTGTCGGTGGAAATGGCGCTTGGCATCAAGCCGCCGCCGCTGGGCATCGTGGTGCGCAATCTGCTCTTGAGCTGCGAATATCTCTACGACAACCCGCTGCATCTCTTCGTGCTGGCGGGGCCGGATTTTTCGGAAAGCCTGGTCAAGCAGACCAACCCCGAGATCTGGACCAGGGCCGAGGGCGCACCCGCGAAACACACCGAGCTGCACGGCTACGCCACCATCGGCGATATCCTGCACGATCTGAACCCGCTGACCGGCAAGCTCTATCTCGAAGCGCTACAAATGACGCGCGTGGCACGCGAGGCCTATGTGCTGCTGGGCGGCAAGTATCCGCATCCCGAAACCATCATTCCCGGCGGCGTGACCACCTTCGTCGACATCTCGGTACTGAACGAATTCTACATGCGCATGATCAAGTTCTTCGACTATTCGAAGAAATGCATCGGCATCTGGGACGACGTGTTCGATTTCTTCCTCGAGGCCGATCCGCGTTATCTCGATTGCGGACGGCTCGACGCGACAATGGTCGATCTTGGGCAGTGGGACCATGAGAACCACTACGATGCGACCTATGCCAACTGCAATGCCTGGGGGCAGAAGCGCTGGTCGACCCCCGGTGTTCTGGTGGGCGGCAAGCTGGTGACCAACCGGTTGACCGACATCAACGTCGGGCTCGAGGAGTTCGTCGAACATTCCTACTATGAGACGTGGGACGACTACCCGTTCAAGACCGATCCCGCCGGCAACCCGCTGTCGCCGAACCACCCCTGGAACAAGACGACGATTCCGCGCCCCGGGTCGCAGAACTGGAAGGAGCGCTATTCCTGGGCCACCACGCCGACCTGGGACCGCCGCACCTTCGAGGCCGGCGCCTATGCCCGGGTCTACCTGTCGGCGGTGTCCGGCAAGATGCCGCAATCGGCGTTCGTGCAATCGACCGGCCACAGTCTGATCCTGCGCGTCCCCAAGGGCGAGGAACGTCCCGAGCGAACTTTCGAATGGAAACCGCCCGAAGTCTGGAACGCTTTCGAGCGCAACCGCGCGCGCGCCTATGCCGTGGCCTTCAACTTGATGGTGACCATGGAAAACCTGACCCGCGCGATGGATCTGGTGAAGGCCGGCGAAACCAAGGTCGCGACGCCGTTCGAGATCCCCCAGAGCGGTCATTCCATTGGCGTCGGCTTCTGGGGCGCGGGGCGCGGCTTCCTTTCTCATCATTGCGAAATCAAGGATGGCCTGCTTGCGAACTACCAGATCGTCACGCCCTCGACCATCAACGCCTGCCCGCGCACGCCCTGGGGCGAGCCCGGACCCTATGAGCGCGCGGTGCTGAACACCGCCATCGTCGAAAGCAACTTCAAGGGAGAAAGTGACTTTCAGGGGATCGACATATTGCGCGCGATCCGATCCTTCGACCCCTGCATGCCCTGCACCACGCATGTCATGGTCGAAGGATCGGACCGCGTGGTCACGCGCGAGGTAACCACCTGTGCCTGCGGCATCGACTGAGCCCGCCGCCACAACGATCATCGGCGTCGTCGGCTTCACGCCGGTGCTCGACCCCTATCCGCTGGGACCGCGGCTGATGGCCGAGCTGGAGGTTCGCTGCGCCGGAATGCCGGAGGTGTCGCTGCGCAACATGACCTGGAGCCCGATCCACATCGTGCAGCAATTCGAGGACATGGGTGCGGACCTGCCGGACCGCATCGTCCTGGTGGGCGCGGCCTCGGTCTGCGCCTGCCCGGGCCGGGTCAGGGCCTGGCGCTGGTCGGGTGGCTGCTTGCCGGATGCCGCGATGCAGGAACGCATTTATGAAGCGGTCACCGGCGTGGTGGACTTGGAAAACACGCTGATGATCGGCGAAAAATTCGGCATCTGGCCGACGAAGTGCTACACTGTGGAAGCAGAGTTGCCGGCCGGGACCTTTGGCACGATGGTCATGGCGGAAACCCGGAAGCTCTCGTCCGCTTCCCTGGTGCGGGGCCTCGGTTTCGATCCCGCGCTGACGATCGCCCGGCTGGCCGCCACGGCAACACGTCTGGCCAGGGGCGACGACAGAGATTTGGCCGGATTGAAACAGGCGGCGGATCTGGTTCCGGTGACGTCCTTTCATCACGCCACCACCACCGGACCCGCGCCCCGGAGGCAGAGTCAATGACCCGAGACACCGATGCACAAGCGCTCGACCGGCTGATCGAACAGGAGGATGTGCTGCAAATCTGCTACTGGTATCAGGGCGAAGGTTTTGGCGAGAGCTTCACGCCGCTGGCCGTCCTGCCATTTCTGAAGAGCGGCGAGGGCGATGTCGCGAAAACTTTCGAGCGGCTGGCGGAGGCGGGCGATCTCCGGCGTGACGGCGGCGCCTATGTCTTCACCGCCACGGGGCGGCGCAAGGCCGGGCGCATGTTCTTCGAGACTTTCACCGAGTTACAGCAGGCCAGTCACGGCGAATGCAACGCCGGCTGCTGCGACGGCGACGAGCCTTGCGACGACCCGACGCATGATCACCACAATCATGCGCATGGCTGAGCGATGACGTCCGGCGCCCCCCCGAACCTGAAGGACGACGCCCCGCAAGAACTTGTGGGCTATCGGTCCAATGAAGAATGGGAGGCGCTGGTGGCGGCGACTGGCGATGCGCTGGCCGCGCTCGACGAGGCGGACGAGAAGCCGCGCGAGGACGTCCGGGCGGCGCTTGCGGGGATCGATGCCATCCACCGCGAAGCCATGCACCGGCTGGTGCGGCTGTTCAAGGAAGGCGTGCTGGAACAGGTGATCACCGATCCCGCCATTCATACGCTGATGGGGATGTACGACTTGTTGCCGCCGGAAACGCCGGGATGCCGGAAGGTCTGGGATTTCCTGCCGCAGGACGACGCGGGCGTCTCTGCCGATCCCGCCGACACGCCGCCGCATTGGTCGCCTGCGCCGGTGGACGCCGCGCCCGCCGATGGCGAATTCGCGGTGTGCCGCATGGAGGAGGGGACATATGTGCTGGCCCGTGCCGGGGGTGATCTGTTCGCCTTCGCAGGGGTCTGTGGCGAACACGGTGCCGGGATGCGGAAGGGCACCCTGAACGGGTATGCCTGGGCCTGTCCTGCTGCGCCCGGCTGCCTCTACGACATCCGCAGTGGCGCGCGGATGGGCGGCGGCGCACCGCTCGATTGTCGGCCGGTGCGCCGCGACCATGACCGCGTGCTGATCGGCTTCGGGATGCCGTTCACGCCCTCGCTGGCGGCGATGTAGATGCGGGTACTCGTCGCCGGAGTCGGGAACGAATTGAAGGGCGACGACGGCTTTGGCGTTCTTGCCGCCTGCGCCGCCGGGGCCGATCCTCGTCTGCGCGGCTACGTCACCGTCTTCGAGACCGGCATCGGCGGCATTCATCTGGTACAGGAGTTGATGCGAGGCTACGACGCCGTGCTCTTGTTCGATGCCTGCGATCGGGGGGCGACACCGGGCACGCTCTTCCTGCTGGCGCCGGATTTGCCGGATGTCGCCGGATTCACCGACCGCGAGCGTCGCGATTTCTTTGCTGACATCCACTACGCCACTCCGGTGCGTGCGCTGACGCTGGCGCGCGAGGTCGGCGCCCTGCCACCTCTGGTGCGCATCGTCGCCGCGCAGATCGCCGAGGCCGACACCTTCGGCACAGAGATGAGCCCGGCGATGCATGACGCGATCATGCCTGCCGTTGACATGGCGTTCGAGGTGATCGTCGCGCTCGAACGGAGGGAGGCCGCCGAATGAGGGACGCTCCCGGTGCAGAACGGATCACGGTGCGCGGCCTGGTACAGGGCGTGGGGTTTCGCCCCTTCGTCTATCTCATCGCCGGCAAAGCCGGCATCACCGGTTCCGTGCGCAACACCGGTGCCGGCGTCGAGATCGACGCTTTCGGGACCGGCGCCGCCTTGACCGACTTCCGCAACAGGCTGACCGGGGACGCGCCTCCGCTTGCCCGGATCGACGCCATCGACGCGGCGCCGCTTGGCGCACCGGCGCCGCGCGACTTTTCCATCGAACTCAGCACCGGCGGCGCGGTCCATGCCGCTGCCACGCCCGACGCCGCGCTGTGCGATGCCTGTCGCGCCGAACTGCTCGATCCGGGCGACCGCCGTCATGGCTATGTGTTCTTGAATTGCACACATTGCGGGCCACGGTTTTCCATCCTGCGGGCGCTGCCTTATGACCGCGCCAACACCACGATGGCGCGGTTCCCCATGTGTCCCGCCTGTCGCGCCGAATATCGCGACGTCGCCGATCGCCGGTTTCACGCCCAGCCCACGGCCTGCCCGGAATGCGGACCCATGCTCTGGGCGGAACACGCGGGCGACGCCACGCAGCGGGAGATCGGCGCCGGGGCCATTGCCCGTGCGGCCGAGTGCCTTTCGCGCGGCGGGATCGTTGCGTTGAAGGGCATCGGCGGCTTCCATCTGGCCTGCGACGCCACCGACCGGTCGGCAATCCACTTGCTGCGCACCCGCAAGCGCCGGCCGGACAAACCCTTCGCGCTGATGGTTCGCGACCTCGCGGCAACGCAGGCCTTCGTCCGTGTCAACGACGCCGAAGCGGCGGCATTGGCATCGCCCGCCGCGCCGATCGTCCTGCTCGACATGCTGCCGGGCGGCCCGCTGCCCGAAGGGCTGGCGCCCGGTCTGAACCGGCTGGGAATCATGCTGCCATATTCGCCGCTGCACGCGATGCTGATGGAGGCCGTCGATGTTCCGCTGGTGATGACCTCCGGCAATCCCGGTGGCGATCCGCAGGTGACGACAAATGCCGAGGCCCGCGACCGGCTGGCGGATTTCGCCGACCTGTTCCTGATGCATGATCGCGACATAGCAAACCGGGTGGATGACAGCCTTGTTCAGGTCACCGCCGGCCGCGCCCGGCCGCTGCGGCGGGGCCGGGGCCTGGCGCCGCGACCGCTGCCGTTGCCCGAGGGGTTCGGAGCGTCACACCCACAGGTGATCGCCTTCGGCGGCGACATCAAGAACACCTTCGGACTTGCCAAGGGCGGCGTGGCGGTGCTGTCGCAGCACATAGGCGATCTCTCCGGGCTGGCGACCGAAGCGGATTTCCTGCGCACGCTGGAGCTGTTCGAAACCCTCTACGGCCTGTCACCTGCCGTCATCGCCGCCGATCCGCATCCCGGCTACCGGTCGCGCAGCCTCGCGCGGGACTTGGCCAGCGCACGCGGGCTTCCGCTGGTCGAGGTCGGCCATCACCACGCCCACGCGGCGGCCTGCATGGTCGAACATGGCGTGCCGCTCGACACCGCCCCCGTGCTTGCCGTGGTACAGGACGGTATCGGTATCGGCGAGGCGGGGGCGCTTTGGGGTTGCGAAGTGCTGCACTGCGATTATCGCGGTGCCAAGCGGCTGGCCACGCTTCGTACGGCGCCGCTGCCCGGCGGTGACCAGGCGGCCCGACAGCCTTGGCGGAACCTGCTGGCGCGGCTGAGCCAGGCCGGCACGCGCGATAGCTGGCCGGCGTCACTGTGCGAACGGCTGCGCGGCCAGCCCACCGAACCTCTGATTGCGGCGATGGCCAGCGGGCTGAACACGCCGGCAAGCTCCTCTGCGGGACGTCTGTTCGACGCTGTGGCGGCGGCGGCGGGGCTCTGCGTCGCGCGGCAGACATACGAAGGCGAAGCGGCGATGCGCTTGCAAGCGGCGGCGGAAGGCTGGCTTACGAGGAATGTCGCCGATCCCTACCACTTCGAAATCGTGGACAGACCCGACATGATCGAGGTCGACCCCGCGCCGATCTGGCCTCGGATTGCGGCCGATCTCGCGCAGGAGGAGGCTCCCGGCGCGATGGCCGCGCGGTTTCATGCTGGTTGGGCGCGGATATGGGCGGAAGTCGTCACACGCCTTTCGACAGACACCGGCTGCGACACAATCTTTCTTTCCGGCGGCGTGTTCCAGAACCGGCTGTTGAGCGCTATGCTGGCGGAGCGGCTCGACGGCGCCGGGCTGACCGTCCGCCAGCATGCGGAAGTCCCGGCCAATGACGGAGGCCTCGCGCTCGGGCAGATCGCCGTGGCGCTGGCCAGATACCAAACCGAGAACATGGGAGGATAGATCATGTGCCTTGGCATTCCCGGACGGATCATCGAAATCACCGATGCCGAAAAGTATCTTGCCGTGGTCGATGTCTCCGGCGTCCGCCGCAAGGTGAATGTCGCCTGTATCGCCGAGACAGATGCGCTGGATGAACTGATTGGCGCATGGGTGCTGCTTCACGTCGGTTTTGCCATGAGCGTCATCGACGAGGCCGAAGCCGCGCGCACGCTGGAGGTGCTCGATGAACTGGGCGAGGTGCAGGATGAACTGACCGCGATGCGGGAAAGTGCACAGCCATGAAATACGCCGACGAATTCCGCGACCCCGTTCTGGCCCGAAAGGTGCTGAACCGCATCGAACGAACCCTGGGTCGCATCCCGATGCCCGAAGGGCGTCCGCTGCACATCATGGAGGTCTGCGGCGGCCACACCCATTCGATCTTCCGCTACGGGCTGCAAAAGCTGGTGCCCGACAGCATCGAATTCGTGCACGGCCCCGGCTGTCCGGTCTGTGTCTTGCCGATGGGCCGGGTTGATGATTGCGTGACGCTGGCCGAGCAACCACAGGTCATCTTCACCACCTTCGGCGATGCGATGCGAGTGCCGGGCTCCAAAGGGTCGCTGATCGAGGCCAAGGCGCGCGGCGCCGATGTGCGCATGGTCTATTCGCCGCTGGACGCGCTCGAGCTTGCCCGGCGCCATCCCGAGCGAGAGGTGGTGTTCTTTGCGCTGGGGTTCGAGACGACGATGCCGTCCACGGCGCTGACCCTGTTGCAGGCGGCGGAAGAAGGCGTGGAAAATTTCTCGATGATCTGCCAGCACATCACCATCATTCCGACGCTGAAGGCGCTTCTGTCCGACCCGCAGTGCCTGATCGACGGGTTCATCGGGCCGGGTCATGTCAGCATGGTGATCGGCAACCGGGGCTATGGGTTCATTCCCGACGACTATGGCAAACCATTTGTCGTTGCCGGTTTCGAGCCGCTCGACCTGCTGCAATCGCTGTGGATGGTGCTGGAGCAAATGGCCGAAGGCCGCGCCTCGGTCGAGAACCAGTACGCCCGCGTCGTGCCCGAAGATGGCAACACGGCCGCCCTGCGCGCAATGGCCGAAGTCTACGAGGACCGCGAAAGCTGCGACTGGCGCGGGCTTGGCGCGATCGACCGCTCGGGGGTCCGCATCCGTGCGGCATATGCCGATTTCGACGCCGAGCGAAAATTCGGGCTGGTCCCGGCGGATGTCGCCGATCCGGCGATCTGCCAATGCGGCGAGGTGGTGCGCGGCCAGTTGAAACCGCATATGTGCCGCGCCTTCGGCAAGGAATGCACTCCGGCCACGCCGCTCGGGGCGCTGATGGTCAGTTCCGAAGGCGCCTGCGCGGCCTATCACCAATATGGCGCCACGGATCTGGTCGGCACGCGCGATGGATGACGGTGGCGGCGCCCGACGGTTGCGCGGCGACGCGGTGACGCTGGCCCATGGTGCCGGCGGGCGCGCCATGCGCGACCTGATCGACGAGATTTTCCTGAAAGCCTTCGGCGAGACACGGGTGAGCGGGCTGGAAGATCAGGCGCGGCTGGCGCTGGACGCCTTCGGCGGCGGGACGCTGGCCTTCACCACCGACAGTTTCGTGATCGATCCGATCTTCTTTCCCGGCGGCGACATCGGCAAGCTGGCGGTCTGCGGCACGGTCAACGATCTGGTGGTCGGCGGAGCCAAACCGGTTGCGCTGACTTGCTCGGTCATTATCGAAGAGGGGCTGGCCTTTGCCGATCTGCACCGGATCGCCGAGAGCATGGCCACCGCCGCCGCCGAGGCCGGGTGCCGGATCGTGACCGGCGACACCAAGGTCGTCCCGCGTGGCGCGGCGGATCGGATCTTCGTCAATACCGCCGGCATCGGCGCCATTCCGGCAGACCGGTCGCTGGCGGCGCGGCATATTCGCCCGGGCGACGCGCTGATCGTCAACACCACGCTAGGCGAGCACGGTGCGGCGGTCATGGCGGCGCGCGGCGATCTCGGGCTGACCAGCGCGTTGCAAAGCGATTGCCGCCCGCTGGGCGAGCTGGTCGAGGCGCTGCTCGAGGCCGCGCCGGACACCCGCGCGATCCGTGACGCCACCCGCGGCGGCGTTGCCACGGTCCTGAACGAATTCGCGGCCGCTTCGGGCACTTGCTGCCGGATCGCAGAAGACAAGCTGCCGCTGCGCGAGGAGGTGCGGGGCATATCGGAGATCCTGGGTCTAGACCCGCTCTACATCGCCTGCGAGGGGCTTTTCGTCGCCGCTGTCCCCCAGGCGCAAACAGAGGCCGCGCTCGCAGCCTTGCGCAAGCGATCGGGAGGCGAGGCCGCCTGTCAGATCGGCGAAGTGGTTGCGACGCCGCAGGGCCGTGCGGTGATGACTTCGTTCTTTGGCGGAGACCGGCTGGTGGACATGCTGGAGGGCGAGCAACTTCCGCGGATATGCTGAGCAGGTGGCGGCCGTCCCCACGGCTCCTGGTTATCAAGCACAGGGCGCCGCGGCCCGGTGCACGTCCGCATGTGGAGTAGCTTTGGCCATTTCAGTAAATGAATTCAGGTCTTTGAACCGTAGTACCTTGCCGCTCCGGATGGACTAACCGCGGAAACGACCGGGCGTTTGACCGTATTTCCGTTTGAACTCGCGGTTGAAATGGCTGCGGCTGCGAAAGCCCGTTGCACGGGCGATTTCACCGACGGAGCCGGGCCCGCCCGAGAGCATCTGTGCGGCGCGGGTAAGCCGCAAATCGTAGATGAACCGCATTGGCGACATGCCGAAGGCTTCCTTGAAGTGCTCGAACAGCAGCGTCCGGCTCATGCCTGCGTTTGCCGTGAGCATGTCGATGGTTATGGCGTCGGATGGATGCGTCACGATCAGTTCAAGCGCCCGCGCAAGACGCCGGTCTGCCGCATCGAGCAGATTGACCAGAACCGAACCTCCCAAGTCCGGGTGAATGTCGAGGGCACGGATCAGCAGACCTTTCAGCAGTGTCTCGAGAAAGGCGACCGACACCTCCCTGCCGTCGCGCAACTCGAAAAAGAGGGTCAGAAGGCCGTGGCTGGACGGGATGAGTTCGGGAACCTCCTCAATAACGGGTTCGTCCAGCCAGGTCAGGAAATCCGCGATCTCGTCGTTGGCCAGGATGATTTCGCCGCAGGCCACGACCAGCGGGTCTTCGTCGCCGTCTCCGGCGCGGTAGAGCTTGAGGCTCTCGTCATTGTCCGGGAAGGCGCGTTCGGCGTCGCATTCCGAAACGATTTCCGGGCCGGCTTCGAAGCCGTACTCCGTGTCGGCCGGAAGAAGCACCAGCGCGCCGGGCCGCATCGGCAAACCAACGCCGGAGGAAAGCCGCATGCGGCCCCGGCCGGACAAGCACATATGCAGCGACGCGGCCTCGCTTGCCTCGAAACGAAGCCGCCAGCCGGAATGCGCTTCGCAAAAGCCGTAGGTCTCGACCTCGACGCGCAATCGACGAAAGAGATTTTCGCGGTCCATTCCGGCCTCCCGTCAGTTCTGCACTCTCGGGCACGCCACCCGGACTCCCAGGCACATTGCACAGGCAACCATCGGCGCGCGCAACAGTTATTTTCAGGCGCATTGCTCGCAAACCTATTGGGAGAAAAACCATGAAGACCGCACATTCAATCCTCGTTGCCTGCTCGATT
Source organism: Marinovum sp. PR37 (assembly GCF_028807375.1). Taxonomy (NCBI): domain Bacteria; kingdom Pseudomonadati; phylum Pseudomonadota; class Alphaproteobacteria; order Rhodobacterales; family Roseobacteraceae; genus Marinovum; species Marinovum sp. PR37. The sequence continues at coordinate 56,550 of NZ_JARAML010000028.1, forward strand.
TCAGCGTTGGCGGCGTCTTCTGCACTGGCACAGATGTCGAACGAGGCAGGAGAGAACAGCTATGAGGTCACGATCACCAACCTGACCGAGGGTCAGCCGTTCTCGCCCGGCGTGATCGTGACCCACAGTCCGGACGTCCATCTGTTCGAGGCCGGTGCCGAACCATCGCAGGGCGTCATCGAGATTGCCGAGAACGGCATGCCGGAGACGGCATCGGAAATGCTTCAGGGCATGATGGACTCGGGCATCACCGACGTCGTGGCGATCGACGCGCCGATCATGCGCATGGGCGCCGACGCGCCGAACGAGGCGAGTTTTTCGATCAGCGCCAACGAGGGTGACGTCCTGTCGATCGTGACCATGCTCATCTGTACCAACGACGGCTTCGTCGGCGTGGATTCCATGCCGCTGTCCGGTGAGATGACCGAGATGGAAGCGACGGCCTATGACGCCGGTTCGGAGGTCAACAACGAGCTGACCAATTCGATTGTCGATCCCTGCGGCGCGGCGGGTCCGGTGATGTTCGAGGAGGACGGAAACATCAACGACATCGCCGATGACGGCAACGTGATCGCGGAACACGCCGGTATTCAGGGCGTTGGGGATCTGACCGATGCCCATGGCTGGTCCGGCCCGGTTGCACGCATTTCCATCGCGCCCGGAAGCTGACTGAAACAGGCGTGCCCGGCCCCGAAGCGGCCGGGCAGTTCCACCATTGAACAAGGAGTGAACAGATGGCCGAAGAAACTGAAGCGCAAACTGGTGTCAACTGGAAGGCGGTCATCCTGGCGGGCCTGATCGCCGGCCTTGTCTTTATCGTCATGGAAATGGTCCTCGTCGCCGTGGTGGGCGGTGGCAGTCCGCTTGGCCCGCCTACGATGATCGGCGCCATCGTTCTGGGTCCGGAGGTTCTTCCGGAACAGGGCACGCCGCCTCCGTTCGATATGGGTGTGTTCCTGACCGGTCAGATCGTTCACTTTGTTCTTTCCGTGGTTCTGGCGGTCATCTTCGTGCTGATCGCGCGCCGCATGGCACTTGGAACCGGTGCACTGGTTGGATTGGGCGTCGTGTTCGGCCTTCTGGTCTATTTCGTCAACTTCTACGGAATGACCGCCGTGTTCCCCTGGTTCGCGATGGCGCGGAACTTCATCACCATTGCCAGCCACCTCGTCTTTGGCGCCGTGCTGGCCTGGGCCTATGCAGCGTTCCGGTAAGCGGAACTCCTCGGAACGCGCGGGCGATACCGAGGCGCAAGAGATCCGCATCGGGCAAGGTACTTGGAAGGAAGCGATACAATGACAGATCAATCCACGACCTATCCGGCGCGCGATGACTTCGGCGCTCAGGTGAGCAGGGCCGGGATCGTCGGCATCTTCGCCGCCCTCGTTCTGATCTACTTCTGGTTCGGCGGAATGAAGTTCACGCAATACGAGGCCAAGGGCCTGGAGAGTTTCGTGGGGCCCAGTTTCGTTATCGGCTGGATGTATGACGTGTTCTCGCTCCGCGGATTCTCGATCTTTCTGGGCATCCTCGAAATCGCCATCGGCCTGCTGATTGCCGGTCGGCTCGTCTCGCCGAAGCTGTCTGTCGCCGGCGGCCTGTTCTCTTGCGGGCTGTTTCTGACGACGATCAGCTTCATGTTGACGACAGAAGGCGTATTCGCCCCGGAAGAACTGACATTCCCTGCCATCAGCGTGATGCCCGGACAATTTCTGCTGAAGGATTTCGGCCTGTTGGCGGCGTCGGTCCTGGTGGTGGGCGAATCGCTGTCCGCGATCGCCCGGCAACGAGGGGCGTGACGACATCGGACACCGCGGGGCCCCGGCTGTGAACCACCTAGGCGCCATGCTCCGCCTGCGCGGCGGTGACCGCGATCATGTGCAGGATGTCCTCGGACGAGCAGCCGCGCGACAGGTCGTTTGCCGGTTTGGCAAGACCTTGCAGCACTGGGCCGATGGCCACCGCCCCACCGACTCGCTGTGCGATCTTGTAGGCGATGTTGCCACTTTCCAGGTTGGGAAAGATAAAGACATTGGCATTGCCGCCCAAGGCTGAATCGCGCGCCTTGGATGCCGCCACGTCGGGGATGAAGGCGGCATCGAATTGCAACTCGCCGTCGATCAGCAACGCGGGGTCGGTCGCCCTGGCAATCTCGGTGGCGGTCACCACCTTTGAGACCGACGTGTGGGTCGCGCTTCCCCTGGTCGAGAAGGACAACATCGCGACGCGCGGCAAGTCGCCTGTCAGCGCGGCAAAGGACTGTGCCGAGGTGAGCGCGATCTGCGCCATTTCCTCGGCATTCGGGTCGACGACAAGGCCGCTGTCGGCGAAGACATGGGCGCCTTTCTTGATGTGGTGGCTCTGGCAGAACAGCATGAGAAAGAAGCTCGACACCAGGCTGGCGCCCGGCGCCGGACCGATCACCTGGATGGCGGTGCGCACGATTTCGGCGGTTGTCGCCACCGCTCCGCCCACCGTGCCATCGGCATGGCCGGCGTGGACGAGAAGCGCGGCGAAGACATGCGGCGAACGCGCGGCCGCCAGCGCCTGATCCGGTGTCACGCCCTTGTGCCTGCGCCGCTGGTAAAAGGCCTCGGCCAGTTCGCCGATCAGAGGCGAGTTGGCGGGATCGTGGATTTCGACACCCGCGTCCGGCGCGACACCAAGCGCGGCGAAGCGGGCGCGAATTTCCTCCGCCGGCCCGATCAGCGCCACCCGGGCGATGCCCTGCTTGCGGGCATCGACGGTCGCCTGCACCGCACGCGGATCGCCGCCCTCGCTCAGCACGATCTTTTTCTGTGATCGGGCGGCGTTTTTCAAAAGCATTTCTAGCGGTTTCATCTCTGCTCCAATCAGTGGCCCAGGACGGCGACGCCCAGAAGGACAAAGCCGGCGATAAAGACGGTTTCGGCGACGATCAGCGCGATCGCCTGACCGCCGACATCGAGGATGCGCCTGAGCGAGGTCTTCATGCCGACGGCGGCAATCGAGATCAGCAGCGCCCAGCGGCTGAGCGAGGACAGGAAGGAGACCACCGCATCGGGGATCAGACCGAAGGAGTTGAACGCCGCGAAGACCAGGAAGCCGATGACAAAAACCGGCAGGACCGGCGGGCGCTTGCCGTCCATCTCGCTGGCGAAATTGCGGCGCACCAGCACCGAGATCACCAGCACGACCGGCGCCAGCATCGCCACGCGGATCAGCTTGACCAGTGTCGCCACCTCGCCCGCCTCATCCGAGACCGAGAAGCCGGCGCCGACCACCTGGGCAACATCGTGGATGGTGCCGCCGAGGAAGACGCCCGAGACCTCGTCGTTGAAGGCAAAGGTGTCGGTCAGGATCGGATAGGCGATCATCGCCACCGTCGACAGCACGGTGACCGAGAGCACGGTAAAGATCAGGTTGCGTTCGGAATGTTCGTTCTTGGGCAGCACGGCCGAGATCGCCATGGCGGCCGAAGCGCCGCAGATCGCCACAGAGCCGCCGGTCAGAAGGCCGAAGCGCCAGCCGCGGCCCAGAAGCCGCGCGGCGGCAAGACCGAAGAGAAGGGTCAGGATCACCGCGGCGATCACCACGAAGATGAGTTGCGGCCCGAGCCCCACGATCAGTTCGACCGAAATCCGCGCCCCCAGAAGCGCCACGCCGAACCGCAACACGGTGCGGGCGGTGAAATCGATCCCCGGCTTGCAGGCGCCTTCCTCGGAGAGGAAATGGAATGCGATGCCCAGCAGCAGCGCCATCAGCATCGCCGGCGCGCCGTAATGGTCCGACAGGAATTGCGCCGCCACCGCGACCACCGCGGCGACCAGGAACCCCTGACCATTGGAGGTTACGAGATCGCCGAGACCGGCCATCGTCCGTTTGGATGCGCTTGTCGCCTGCATCGTCATCACCCTTTTTTGAGAAAGCGCCCACCTCGGCGGGAGGAAATGCCCCGGCGGGCGCCGGACACCGGGGCCGCAAATGCCGCCCCGGTGTCCGGTTGCCTTAGCTGGCCATCGGCTGCGGACGCATGTCGTCGCGGCTGATCCCGGCCACCGACACGGGTTTCTTCATCGCGTCGCGGCGGAAGGGCTCGCCCAGCTCCTGGTTCAGCAGCACTTCGATGAAGGTGGTCTTGCCTTCCTTCATCTGCGCCCGGACGGCGGTGTTCAGCGCGTCGGTCAGTTCGTCCATCGACGAAACCTGGACCCCCTCGACACCGCAGGCCTTGGCGATACCGGCATAGTTCACGTCCAGCGCCAGCTCGGTGCCGACGAAATTGTCGTCGAACCAGAGCGTGGTGTTGCGCTTTTCCGCGCCCCATTGGTAGTTGCGGAAGATGACCATGGTGACCGGCGGCCAGTCGTCGCGGCTGACCGAGACCATCTCGTTCATCGAGATGCCGAAGGCGCCGTCACCGGCAAAGCCCACCACCGGCACGTCCGGGCGGCCGATCTTGGCGCCGACAATCGCCGGGAAGCCGTAGCCGCACGGGCCGAAGAGCCCGGGGGCGAGGTATTTGCGCCCTTCCTCGAAAGTCGGATAGGCATTGCCGATGGCGCAGTTGTTGCCGATGTCGGACGAGATGATCGCCTCTTTCGGCAGCGCCTGCTGGATCGCGCGCCAGGCCATGCGGGGCGACATCTTTTCCGGCTCGCGGCTGCGCGCACGCTCGTTCCAGGTGGTGCCGGGATCGTCGTCCTCGTGGTCCATCGAGGTCAGTTCCTGGGCCCACCGCGACTTGGTTTCCGAGATCAGCGTCTTGCGCGCGCTACGGCCGGCGTCGCCGGCGTCATCCGAAAGCTGCGCCAGGATGCCCTTTGCCACCTTCTTCGCATCACCGACGATGCCGACGGTCACCGGCTTGGTCAGGCCGATCCGGTCGGGGTTGATGTCGACCTGGATGATCTTGGCGTCCTTGGGCCAATAGTCGATGCCATAGCCCGGCAAGGTCGAGAACGGGTTGAGCCGGGTGCCGAGCGCCAGCACCACGTCAGCCTTGGAAATCAGCTCCATCGCGGCTTTCGAGCCGTTGTAGCCCAGCGGGCCGACCGACAGCGGGTGGGAGCCGGGGAAGGCGTCATTGTGTTGGTAGCCGCAGCAGACCGGCGCCTCCAACCGTTCGGCCAGCGCCTTCGAATCCTCGATGGCCCCGCCGATCACCACGCCGGCGCCGTTCAGGATGACCGGGAATTTCGCGGATGACAGCAGCTCCGCGGCCCGGGCCACGGCCTCTTCGCCTCCCGAGGGGCGTTCAAACTCGACGATCGCCGGCAGCTCGATGTCGATTACCTGCGTCCAGTAATCGCGGGGGATGTTGATCTGTGCCGGCGCGCTGGCGCGTTTGGCTTGCAGGATCACGCGGTTCAGCACCTCGGCCATCCGGCTCGGGTCGCGCACCTCTTCCTGATAGGCCACCATGTCCTCCAGAAGCGCCATCTGCTCGACTTCCTGGAAACCGCCCTGACCGATGGTCTTGTTCGCCGCCTGCGGCGTCACGATCAGCAGCGGCGTGTGGTTCCAGTAGGCGGTCTTGATCGGGGTCACCAGGCTGGTGATCCCGGGGCCGTTCTGTGCCACCATCATCGACATCTTGCCGGTGGCGCGGGTGTAGCCGTCAGCAATCATCCCCGCGTTGCATTCATGGGCACAATCGAAAAACTGGATTCCGGCCGCCGGGAACAGATCGGAAATCGGCATCATGGCCGAGCCGATGATCCCGAAGGCATTTTCGATCCCGTGCATTTGCAGCACTTTCACGAAGGCTTCTTCTGTCGTCATTTTCATGGCGTTTCTCCTGGGTGAATTGGTGAGGGGTTGAAAGTGTAAGGGCGGGTCAGGCGCGATCCGCGAGGATCATGTCGCTGGCCTTCTCGCCGATCATGATGGCGGGTGCGTTGGTATTGCCGCTGACGATCTCGGGCATGATCGAGCAATCCGCCACGCGCAGGCCGCGGATGCCATGCACCCTGAGACGCGCATCCACCACCGTTCCCGGCCCTTGCCCCATCTTGCAAGTGCCTGTCGGGTGATAGATCGACGAGGAATTGCTGCGTGCCCAGTCCAACGTGCCGTCGTAATCGTCGAGATCGAGTTCCTTGGTGGGGCGGAATTCCTCGGCAATCTTGGCATTCAGCGGGTCCTCGCGCGCAATCCTCCGGGCGATTCTGACACCGTCGACAATGGTGCGGCAGTCCAGTTCGGTGGCCAGGTAATTCGGGTTGATCTTGGGATAGCTGCGCGGGTCGTTGCCGTTCAGCACGATCTCGCCACGGCTTTCGGGGCGGAGCTGACAGACCGACATGGTGAAGGCCGAGAAGGGATGCACCCCTTCGCCGGGGCTGTCCGCCGACCAGGGCTGAACGTGGAACTGGATGTCCGGCGTATCCGCATGCGGCCCGGTCTTCATGAAGCCGACCGCAAGGCTTGCCGCCATGGTCATCGGTCCGGAACGGAACAAGGCGTATTTCGCGGCGATCCGCGCCTGATTGAAGAGCGAGCGAACCTCGTCGTTCAGCGTCGGTTCGTTGCATTTGAAGACTAGCCGGGCCTGCAAGTGGTCCTGCATGTTCTTGCCCACGGCGGGCAGGTCGCGGATCACCTCGATGCCGTTGGCCTTCAACTGCTCACCCTCGCCGATCCCCGAGAGCATCAGGATCTGAGGCGAGCCGATGGCCCCCGAGGACAACACCACCTCGCGCGTGCAGGTGACGGTCCGCTCCTGCCCCGACCCGTCGAAATAGCGGACCCCGGTGGCGCGGCCCTCTTCCACGATGACACGGCTTACCTGGGCCTTGGTGACGATCTCGAGATTGGAGCGCTTGCGCGCCGGGTTGAGGAAGGCCACGGCGGAACTGCACCGCCGGCCCTTGCGGGTGGTCAACTGGAAATAGCCCACCCCTTCCTGCGAGGCGCCATTGTAGTCGGGGTTGAACGGGTAACCCGCGTTCTGCGCCGCGGCGACCCATGCATCGCAGATCGGGCGTTGCAGTCGCATGTTCGAGACCGAAAGCTCGCCGCCGGTGCCATGAAAGTCGTCCGGCCCGCGCTCCTGGTTTTCCGAGCGCTTGAAAAGCGGCAGGACATCGTCCCAGCCCCAACCCTCGTTGCCCATCTGGCGCCAGCGGTCGTAATCCTCGGCCTGGCCGCGCACATAGAGCAGCCCGTTCAGCGAGGACGATCCGCCCAGCACCTTGCCACGCGGCCAGTCGATAGACCGACCGTTCAGCCCCTTGTCCTTCTCGGTACGGTAGCACCAATCCACGCTCGGGTTGTGCATTGTCTTGAAGTAGCCCACCGGCACATGGATCCACGGGTTCCAGTCCCGCGGCCCGGCTTCCAGCAGCACGACGCGATTCGCCGGGTCCCTGCTCAGGCGATTCGCCAGCACGCACCCGGCCGAACCCCCACCTACAACGATGTAATCGGCCTGCTTTGTCTGCATCGAGCGGGTCCTCCAAAAGCCCTGAAATTCGCTGAGCAAGTTTCCCTTGCGCCACCTTGCATAAATGATTAAAAATGATACCACAAGTCTCAATAATGCTGATTTATGAACGAAGGAGGAGAGGTTCATGAAGATTTCGGACAAACTTGGCGGTGTCTCGCGCCGCGATTTTTTCAGGGTTGCAGGCCGTTACGGGCTGTCGTCCACGGTGCTGGGTCTCGGCGGTCTGACCGGTGCGGTCAGCCTGCCGACGCTCGCGGCAGCGGCCGAATCGACCTATGACAAGCGCTTCAAGAAAGAGGCCAGGCACACGCTGAAGTTCGGTGCCTCGGGCTTCAACGCGCGTAATCTGCTGATCGAGCGCGCCGGCGCGCTGGAGTTCGCTCGCGACCTCGAAGAACGCACGGACGGGGAGATCCGTGTCGAGTTCATCGGCGACAACCAGATCTGCGGCCAGCTGAACTGTGTCGAAAAGACCCAGAACGGCATCGTCGACATCTATGCCGCCTCGACCCAGAACTCGGCCGGCGGCGCGCCCTATCTGAACGTGCTGGACTATGCCTATGTCTTTCCGGGCCGGGCCTCGCAGTACCATTTCCTCTACAGCCCCGAATCGAACGCCATCCTGCGCGACCCGCTGGAAAAGCGGCACGGGCTGAAATTCCTGTTCAGCCACTGCGAGCTGCGCGGGCTACAGATGGGCCAGTCCTTCGCGGACAAGCCGACGGTGACCAAGCTCGAGGAACTCTTTGGGACCAAGAACCGCGTCACCGGCACCCAGCTTGGCCGCATCGCGATGCAGTTGCTCAACCTGAACCCGGTTCCGGTGGCCTGGGAAGAAACGCTCGACGGATTGAAGACCGGGCTGATCGACGGCGCGGAAACCTGGGCTTCGGCCGTGGCCTACGCCAACATGTCGCCGGTGGTCTCGCAATCGGTCGATCTGAAGTTCTTCTGCGGCACCGAGCACACCTCGATGTCGGCCAGCGTCTTCGACAGCCTCGAAGGCCACTTGCAGGACGCGGTGATGGAGTCGGCCTACCTGGCACAGGTCCACGTGCAGGCCGCGAACGAGGCGGCGCTGGTCAAGACCGTCGGCTTCTCGGACCCGGTTCTGCCCGGCACGCTGTTTGACGAGCACGACGTGCGCCCGGCCTTCCTTGCGGACGACCAGATCAAGATGGCCGAAGAGATGTGCTCACCCGAGTTCAATCCCGAGCCCTGGGAGCAGTGGCGCGGCCGGTTGAACAACTGGGCCGGTGGCATCGACACCTATGCCGAGCTGCACCGTGTTGCGCGCGAGGTGCCGGCCGACATGAAGCCGGAGAACGTCGAGCCCCGCCGCTGGTGGAAGGGCTGACACCCTCTCGTCGCGGCGCCGGCTTCTGACCTGGCGCCGCGACATTCCTGCAAGCCACCACATCTGCACGCCCTGACCTGTCCCGAGGAGGAGACGGAATGTCCACTATCGTGAGCGACATCGCTGAGATATTCAGCGCTGTCTTGTCCAACGACGCCTGGATGATCAATGAAGCCCTGAAGACCGAAGCCGCATGGGTCCTGGGCGGGGTGATCACCCTGCTGGGCGGCGCGCTGTTCTTGATCGTCTACCACTATGTCCCGTGGATTGAACGCAAGTTCGAGGCCACCGTCATGGTGTCGACCTACCTGCTGATCGGTGCGATCATTTTTGTCGAGGTGTTCCGACGCTTCGTACTGAACGTGCAGGCACCCTGGTCGACCACGCTGCCGCCCTTCCTGTTCCTGATCATGACCTGGGCGGGCTGCGCCTATAACGTGAAGCTCCGAACGCATCTGGCGTTTGCCGAATTCCGCAGCAACATGCCGCGCGGACTGCAATTCCTGTGCCTGTCGATCGATGCGGTGCTGTGGATCGGCTTTGCCTGGATCGTCATCGTGACCTCGACCCAGGTGACCGCCAACTCGGCGGCGAACTTCCAGATCCTTCTGGGCACCGACAATGTCCTGCAATGGTGGTTTTTGATCTCCGTCCCGCTCAGCTTCATCCTGATCGCGGCGCGGGCGATGGAGAACTGGCTGGAGGACCTGAGAAACTTCCGCCACGGCAACGCAATGATCGCCCCCGTCGCCATCGGCGCGGACTGAGGAGACAGACATGACTGACGGATCCTGGACCATCTTCATCTCAATCGCGGTCACCTTCCTGTTCATGCTGGGGGTGCCGGTCTTTCTGGTGATCGGCTACTGGGTGATCGGCATGAGCCTGGTGCTCGGCCTGCCGCTGATCAACACAGGCGCCGCGCTGGCCGATGTCTTCACCGACGGCTTCGCGCTGCTCGCCATGCCGCTCTTCATCCTCACCGGCGACCTGATCAACCGCTCCGGCATCGCCCGGCGCCTGTCGGACTTCGCATATGCGCTTCTCGGCTGGCTGCGCGGCGGCCTCGCCATGGCATCTCTCGGGGCCTGCGGGCTGTTTGCCGCCATTTCCGGGTCGAACTCGGCGACCACCGCCACCATCGGCTCGATGCTGCATCCGGAAATGGTCAAAGGCGGCTACGACGAACGCTTTTCGGCCGCCACCGCCGCAGCGGGCGGCACCGTCGGCATCATCATCCCGCCCTCGATCATCTTCATCGTCTACGGCTTCCTGCTGAACCTGCCGATCTCCGAGCTCTTCGTGGCCGGCATCATCCCCGGCGCGATGATGGTGGGCGGCATGATGCTGGTGGCCTTCGTCATCTGCACCAAAAACGGCTGGGGTCACCTGATCCGGCTCGAGATCGCCCGCGTCCTCAAGACCGGCATCGGCGCTTGGCTGGGCTTCTTCGCCATCGGGCTGGTGCTCTGGGGCATCTACACCGGCAAGTTCTCTCCGACCGAGGCGGCGGGCGTCACGGTGGGCTTCTGCATCATCGTCGGTTTCCTGAGCCTGCCGGTCCACAGGATGATGGGCCGCCCCTCGGAAGACCGCGATTTCCGCGAACGCAGCGTGTCGGAATACCTCGTCGTGCAGGGCTTCGGCCCGCTGGAGCTGCCGTCGATCACCATGCGCTCGGCCCAGATCACCGGCATCCTGGCGCCGCTGATCGCGGTGTCGGTGGTGATGCAGCAGATCCTCTCGGTGCTGGGCGCGCAGGAGATCATCGGCGAGTTCGTGCGCGGCATGGGTGGCTACTACGCGGTACTCTTTACCTCGATGGCGATTGTCTTTGTCGCCGGAATGGTGCTGGAAAGCCTGCCCGTCACCATCATCCTCGCCCCGATCCTCGCCCCCATCGCACATTCCGTGGGGGTCGAGCCGGTGCAGTTCGGGGTGATCTTCCTGGTGGGCGCCTCGATCGGCTTCATCACTCCGCCCTACGGGCTCAATCTCTATGTCGCCTCGGGGGTGACGGGCGTGCCGTATTTCCGGCTTTTGCGCTACACGGTGCCTTACCTGTTCGCGCTGCTGTCGGTCTGGATCATCGTCGCGCTGGTGCCGGCTCTCTCGACAATCCTGATCCCGGGCGGGTAAACCGTTACAAAAGGGATTGGCACCAAGGGACACCATGGCGGACGACGGCGAAAAAGAAGGCGCGATACCGACCAACCTGCGGTTGCTGCTCGTGCTGGAAGCCATGGCCGAGGCCGGGGTGCCGGTCACGCCTACCGAAGTGAACCAGACCCTCGGCCTGCCCAAGCCGACTATCCATCGGCTGTTCACCACGCTGGAGAACGAAGGCTTCATCCAGCGCGAAATCGACGGCCGGGGCTATTCCCCCGGCCGTCGCATGCGCAATATGTCGACCGGCATCCTGTCGTCGCTGCGCATCCGGACGGCCCGTGTCGCCGTTCTGGCCAAGCTGGCCGAGGAGATCGGCGAAACCAGCAATATCGCGATCGCGGATCGCGACGCCATGGTCTATCTCGACCGCGTGGAAACCAAATGGCCGCTGCGCATACAGCTTCCCGTCGGCACCCGGGTGCCGTTCTACTGCACCGCCAGCGGCAAGATGTATCTCTCGAACCTCGACCGGCGTCACCTGCGTAACTACGCGCTGTCGGCGCAGCTGGACCCGCGCACGGGGCGCACGATCACCGATCCCGAGGTGCTGATCGCCGAGGCGACAGAGGTGCGTGAACGCGGCTATGCCACCGACGACGAGGAGTTCATGGAAGGCATGATCGCGGTGGCAGTCCCGATCTTCGACGGCAACGACCGGCTGGTCTCAACCCTGTCGTTCCACGCGCCGCAACAGCGGCTTTCGATGGCCGATGCCATCGGTCACGTCGACAGGTTGAGGGCCTCGGCCACGCGCCTGTCGGACCTGCTGTCGGAGGATGACCCGTCGTCCTGACCTCCCTGGTGCGCAGGGTGTCCGGAGGCATAGATTTCGGCGAGCTTCAGCTTGACGAGGTCGCAGCCCCCAAGGCTTGCTGCCGATGGCGAGGTTGAAGAGCGCGAGGTCGCGATGGTTCTTCGCGATTTCCAGGCGTAAGCAGCTGGCCCAGACGTACTTCGGCATGAGCGGGCGCTTCTGGCCGAGGAAATGGCGCTTGTTTCAGACCGGGCGGCGGGCGCGAATGGCGGGAAATTTGGCGATGGTCATGCTGGTTTCTCCCATCCGCAATTGGACCATGTTCGGAAATGCCGCGTTTGCGCGGACAGCAAGGCGCGCTTCGATGCGAGCGGCCCCCGGCCATTGGCTACGCCGTTGACCGCTGCGGTACAGCTTCACCAGATGGAGCGTGCCCCTAATCCGGGTGTTGTGAGTTGTGTGCATCAAAATAATATTTGCTGCACTCCACCCGCTGCGTGTATCAATCTCATATTTGATGCACACAGTCGGCGCACAGGCACAACATGGACCCGATATCACATTCCCGCGCAGCCCAGGTCGCTTATCAAGACTTGCTGCGCATGCATCTCGACGAGGCGGCGTCGGAAGTTGTCGGCAGCATCGAGGCGCGTGAGCGCAACGGGCGGATCTATCTCTACGACCGGTTCCGTATCGGGACCGAGATGAAGAGCCGCTACCTTGGCGAGGATAGCCCCGACTTGCGCGATCGTCTTGCCCGGGCGGCTGAACTGAAGGCAGAGGCGCAGGAGCGAAAGAAACGCATGTCCCGCCTGGCGCGGGTCCTGAGGGCCGAAGGGATGATTGGAACCGACCGGGAGACAGGCTCGCTGCTTCTCGCCTTCGCGCGCGCCGGCGTCTTCCGGCTGGGCGGCACGCTGATCGGAACCGGCGCATATGCCCTCTATCAAGGAGAGCTTGGGGTTCGTTTCGACTCTGACGACCTTGCCCAGACGGGCGACATCGATTTCGCGAGCTTCGAGCGGCTCTCGGTGGCTCTGGGCGACCGCGTCGAGGAAGAACCGGGAGATATCCTTCGGTCGATGAAATTCGAGGCTGTTCCGGGGGTCTTTGATCGGCAAATCTGGAAGTGGCGTCAAAGTGGTGGCGAGGCAATGGTCGAGTTTCTGACGCCGGCGTTCGGCGAGGAAGGCGTCAAGCCCCTTCCGGCACTGGGTGTAAGCGCACAGGCATTGAACTACCTCAATTTCCTGATCGCGGAGCCGATTCACGCGCTGGCCCTCTACCGCTCGGGTGTCCTTGTGCAGATCCCGCGCCCCGAGCGCTTCGCACTCCACAAGCTGATCGTGGCCAGCAGGCGGCAGGGCGGTCCGGACGAGGCGAAGGCGCGCAAAGACCGGTCCCAGGCGGAATTCCTGATCCGCATCCTCGCGGAAGACCGGCCCGACGATCTCGCCGAGGCCTACGAGCACGCGCTGTCCCAGGGCCCCAGGTGGCGAGACCGGATCGCCTCAAGCCTTGATCGCATGCCGGCGACAAAGGATATCCTTGGCGAACTCTCTTGATCTGGTAGGCCGCCACATTTGGCCCGGCATGTCATTGGTCTCGGCCGCCCTACGGGTGTTGAGATCGATCGACTGTTTCAGGGTGTCCCCGGGCGGGAGCAGAAATTCGCGGCGTCGATACGGCCTGATCAGTGACGGCAGGGCGACGGGAAATGTTTACCGAAACCAGTCCAACATTCTCTCGGCGTTGCCACTACAGCAACAACCATTCAATCAGCAACATATCCGGCAAAACCGCCTGAACCTTGGCGGACCTGTACGACGACAGATTGTCGGCGATCACCATGTCGCCTGGCGGCAATTCGGGGGACAGCTGGGGATCGATACAGGTGTCGAACGCGGCGGGGTTCATGGGGCCGTCCACCACCCGAAGCGCGCTGAATTCGTCGACACGCAGCCCTGCGATGAAGGTCTGCGTCCGCCAGTGTCCGAAGGGCGCGTCAGCAGCATCCCGGTGGTGTAATTCCCGCGCGGGTCGCTTGGCGGCCACGGTCGTTCTTCGGAAAAAGCTCGGTTTGCCGACATAGTTCACCTCGAAATATTTGTGGTGAAAGTAGGGGTGGCGAGATCAATTGGTTGCTGATCGCCTTCAAATTGTTCAATCGTTGAGCGCAAGCATGAACTTGGAGAACTCGTCATCCTCGATGCCGACGCAATGCGCTGCGGCGGGATAAGCTCCTGTTGTCACGTCATTGACGAATTCGCCGAAGGCCGCGACACGTTCGCGCTGCAACCGGTCGAGTTCACTTCGGAAATCGCGGTAGGTCCTGGCGTGGCGCGGCTTGTGACCGCGCGTATAGCCCAGGACGTCCTCGGCAAAGAGATACTGAGCATCGGCGTACGGCCCGGCGCCCATGCCGAGCAGGACAAGACTGGTGCGACAGGCGATCTCGGCGGCGATCCGGTCGGGAACAACTTCGAGCTCGGCGCCGAAACAGCCGATCTCCTCCAGCTTCCTGACGTGCTCGAAGACGCTCAGCGCGCTGTCCGCGGTCTTGCCGACAGCCTTAAACCCACCTGTCCAGGTGGCTTTCGACGGGATCAGCCCGACGTGGCTGACCACCGGGATTCCGTCATCCGCCAGCGCCTTGATCGTGCCAAAGGACGACGCACAGTACACGCAATCGCCGCCGACCTGCATGGCGTGGTGCGCGGCGCGTTGGTAATCCTCCAATGTTACCAACTCACCGTAAAGAAGACCGACCTGCACGAAGCAAGCGCCGGCGGCGTCCCGCATTTCTGACGTCCAGACCGGGTCGATGATCGACAGCATATCTACGCCGGCCTCGGCCGCGGCTGCCGCCTCCTCGGGCGTCTCGACGTAGAGCATGGTCAGGGTGCGCTTGCCCTTCATCGCCCGGATATCGGCAACTGTCGGCCGCTTTGGTGTCTTGCTCATGGAATCCTCCCTCGCTCAGGCCGCCCTGAGCAGCTTCTTCATGTTCTGGTTGGCGTCCGCCAGCAGCGCCGGGTCGAGCGTCGCGCCGGCAAGCCGCTGTGCGATCTTGATGTCCCGGGAAACGGCATTGCTCGGCCCGAGCCCGGCGGCACCGATCAGCTGCCCGGCATCGTTGGAGTAGAAACGCACCTCGGCGCCGTTCCCCAGATCGCGGATGGCGGCCGGGTCGCCCTCTGTTTCGCCGAAGCCCTGCAACCCGAGATCGTATTGATCCGACCAGAACCAGACCGGCCCGGAGAACCTTGCATCGCCACCGGCCAGGTTGGCGCCTGCCACATCCCCCTGGGCCTGAGCATTCTGCCAGGTCTCATAGTGTCGATAGCCGCCGTCCGGCGCCTGCACCGCGGCACAATCGCCTGCCGCAAAGATCCGGGGGTCTTCGGTACGCAAGCCCGCGTCGACGCAGATACCGTTCTGGGTGGTCAGCCCTGCCGCCTCTGCCAGGTCGATATTTGGCGTGACACCGATCGCGGCGACGGCCAGATCGGTGTCGATGGTCTGGCCGTTCTCCAGCACCACCGAGAACGCGGTACAGACGCGCAGGGCGACGCCGCAGCGGATATTGACTCCACGTTGCCGGTGGCGCTCGGCCAGGCGCATCGCGAAAGGTTCCGGGACATTGCGGCCAAGAGGGCGCGGCCCGGCTTCCAGCACGGTGACCTTCGCACACCTCCCGATCAGGACAGCTGCGAGTTCCAGGCCGATGAGCCCGGCGCCGACAATGGTCACGCGGGTCGAAGCCCCGGCGGAGCGGAACACCTCCCGCGCGTCCTCGATCGTGCGGAAAACACGTGCATGCTCGCCGCCCGGACAGGCCAGAGTGCGCGGCCGCGCCCCGGTGGTGAGCAGAAGCTTGTCGTAGCCAAGCGCGCTGCCGACAGAGAGCTGCAACTGCCGGTTCGCCCGGTCGATTTCGGTGACAGTGACGCCGGACCTCAGGGCGATCGCGCACGCAGACAGAGCCTCTTTCGAGGTGATCGGCTTTTCGATAACTCCGGCGGCATCAGGCTTGGACAGCGGCGGCCGCTCGTAGGGCAGTGCGGTCTCGGTGCCGATCACGGTGATCTCGCCCGTGTATCCCGCATTTCGGGCTGCAAATGCGGCACGCAGGCCACATTCGCCGGCGCCGACGATGACGATCCCTGCCACCTCAGACCTCGATCAGCACGCGGCCGTTTTCGACCTTGGCGGGATAGGTGGCGAGGTTGACGCAGACCGGCGCGCGTTTCGCCTCTCCGGTGCGGTAATCGAACTGGCCGTTATGCTTGGGGCATTCGATCACGTAATCCATCACCAGCCCGTCCACCAGATGCACCTGTTCGTGGGTGCATAGACCGTCGGTGCAGAAGAACTCGTCGTCCGGGCTGCGATAGATCGCGAAGGTGCGCCCGTCGTGATCGAAGCGGATCAGGTCTTCTTCGTCGATGTCGTCGGTCGCGCAGGCGTCGATCCATTGTGCCATGATACTGTCCTTTCGAGCTTTTTGTTATTCCGCAGGAACGCCGAGTGCCTCGGCATGCAGGTCTTCGCGATAAGGCCGTGCGGTGCCCGGAAGTTCGCGCTTCAAAAAATAATCCTCGTAGCGCAGCTGGCGTTTCAGGGCCGGCCAGATCTCGCGGTAAGCATCGAGGATCGACGTATTGGGCGCCGGCAGGTCGTGCTTGATCTTCTCGTGCAGTTCCGGCAGCCGGTGATAGGGCACCATCGGGAACATGTGGTGTTCGACGTGGTAGTTCATGTTCCAGTAGACGAAGCGGCTGACCGGGTTGATATAGACGGTGCGGCTGTTGAGCCGGTGGTCCAGCACGTTGTCGGCCAGACCCGCGTGCTGCATGATGCCGGTCATTACGTGGTGCCAGGCGCCGTAGAGCCGCGGCAGGCCGATCACCATGAGCGGCAGGATCGACTGCGTGGCGACCGCGAGGACAATCGTCGCGGCATAGATCAGCACCCAGATGCGGGCGACGCGGAACACCTTGGGTCGCTCCTGCTCGGGAATGAAATCGGCCTCTTCTGGGCCGAGATGTCCGGCGGCGTTCTGTAGCATGTGTTTCCAGCCGGTCAGCGCGTCCAGGATGCCGAAGAAATTCAGGAAGATGCGGAACAGCGCCGGCGGGCGCATGGCAACAATCTCCGGATCGCGACCGACGATGATCGTGTCGGTGTGATGCCGCGCATGGCTCCAGCGCCAGACCACCGGGTTGCGGACCATGCAGAAGCTGGCGATCTGATAGACCGCGTTGTTCATCCATGGCGTCTTGAAGGCGGTGCCGTGGCCGCATTCGTGCCAGCGCGAGTCCATCGCCGAGCCGTAGAGGACGCCATAGGCCAGCCAGGCGGGCGCCGACCAGGGCGACGGCCAGAGCGCGATGCCGAGGCCGGCCAGCAGGATCATCGCCCCGAACAACAGGATCGTGTCGCGGACCGCCGGCTGGTCGCTGCGCTGCATTAGCGCCTTCATCTCCTTGCGCGGAACCTCGGTGTGATACCACTGGGCCGTGGCCAGCCCGGTCTTGACGGCCCGCGCCGCATCGGGGCCCAGCAGGGAATAATCGCGCTTTGTCATGATATCCTCCCAGGATAAGCGGTTGATCCAGCGATACACCGACCCCGCGATTCTTCGGAGAGACGGGCTTGCCGTTAACCTCAAAACACATCATCATGAGCGACATCCATGATGCGAATACCTCAAGCCCTATGTCCCGTCGTCCAACCCTGAAAGACCTGGCAGAGGCCGCCGGCGTGGGCCTGGCGACTGTCGACCGCGTATTGAACGGACGCGACAACGTCCGCCAAGCGACAGTCAGGCGCGTGCTGATCGCGGCGCAGGAGATCGGCTATCCGACGGCTCGGCTTGCCGAGATCAATGACCGGACGGAGCGGCCCGTGGTGCGCTTCGGCTTCGTGCTGCACAAACCGTCGCAGGCCTTCTACCGCAGTTTCGCCGCAGCGCTGGAGGCCGCGGTGGCAGAACGTCAGGACGTGCGCGGCCGATGCGAGATCCGCTTTTCAGCCTCGCAATCGCCCGGTGACTTCGCCGCCGAACTGCAAGAGGCCGGCCAGAGCGCGCAGGTGCTGGCCACTTCGGCGATCAACCACCCCGGCCTCTCAAGGGCAATCGCCGCGCTGCAGGGCGCGGGCAAACCGGTATTCTCGCTGCTCAACGACGCGGCCTCGGGCATCCAGCAAAGCTACCTCGGCCTCGACAACGTCAAGGTCGGGCGGATTGCAGGCTGGATGATCGCAACGCAGGTCCGTGATCCCGGCAAGGTCGCCGTCTTCATCGGCGGTAACCGCTGGCACGGCCATATCCTGCGCGAGACCGGGCTGCGCAGCTACCTGCGCGATCATGCACCGGGACTGGAACTGCTGGACGCGGTGGTGAACCTTGAGACCCGGCAGGTGACCTACGAGGCGACACTCGACCTGCTTGACCGTCATCCGGACCTACGCGGCATCTACGTGGCGGGCGGTGGCATGGAAGGCGCGATCGCCGCACTGCGGGAACTCCGCCCGCCCGGCAAAGTGGCGCTGGTGGTCAATGAGTTGACCGACGACAGCCGCGCCGCGCTGGCCGACCGCTACGCCAGCCTGGTCATCGCCACGCCGCTAACCGAGCTGTCCCGACAGCTCGTCGACCTGATGATCGAGGCGACGCGCCAGTCCGCGCCCCCGGTTTCGGCACAGCACTTCCTGACGCCGCAGCTCTACGGGCCGGAGTCGATCTGAGCCTCACCCGTCTTTATCGATGATCCACTTGACGGCGGGGTCGGGC
>NZ_JARAML010000029.1:0-67777 GCF_028807375.1 Marinovum sp. PR37
AAAGACAACGCTTCATACTTCGAAAATGAAAAATGACAGGGGCGTCCTTCGGGCACGTTTGGATCATATGGACTTTACAATTGGGTCATATGATATAGATTCGATGCCAAGGAGAATGAGATGGCCGTTGCAGACCGTATCCGCGAACCCGCCGAGATCAACGCCGTCGCGTTGAAGGCCTATGCCCGTGTCGTCGATCACTGGCGGCTGAGCCAGAAGGATGCCGCCGGGCTGGCGGATATGTCCGAGAGCACCTGGAAGCGCGCCCGGAAACCGGGGTTTGCCGGCGATCTGACCAAGGATCAATTGCTGCGCCTGAGTGCGGTGATCGGCATCTACAAGTCGCTCGAACTCTATTTTTCCGAGCCTCTGGCGCGTGCCTGGATGACACGGCCGAACACCGGGCCGCTGTTTGGCGGCCGCCGGCCGCTGGAGGCGGCGATCGAGGGCGGGCTGCCGCAGATCCTCGCCATCCGGACCTATCTCGACGCGCTGCGGGGCGGCGCATGAGGCGGAGGGAGATTTCCGACCGCGGCCTCACCCGTCTCTTGCCCGCCACCTATCACAAGCCGCCGGCCTTGCGCGGCCTTGTCGACAGCGACGATGAATTCGAGATCCTGGCCGAGATCGAGGGGTTGACCAGCGGTCGGCTGCAAGCCGAGCGGGGCAGAAACCCGCATCTCGATCCGCGCGAACTTGCCTGGCGCCGGCGCAGCCGCGACCTGCGGATCTATGGCGACACCCATGTCAACGCGGCCTTTACCTATACCCGCGCCGGCGGCAACCGCTTCAATTCGGAGACACGCGGCGCCTGGTATTGTGCCTGGGATGTCATGGTGTCGGTCAGCGAAGTGGCCTGGCACCGCACCCGGGAGCTCGGCTACACCGGTTGTTTCAAGGACAGCGCGCGGTATGTCGAACTGCTGGCGGATTTCATCGGCGGTTTCGACGACATCACCGATCAGCCCGACCATCCGTCGCTGGCGGGGGATCCGGCGCGGGGCTATCCGGAGGGGCAGGCGCTGGCAGAGCGCCTGCGGCGGCAGGGCTCGCGCGGCTTGATCTATCCGTCGGTCCGGGCGCCGGCGCCGGGAGGAAACTGTCTGGTCTGTTTCGAGCCGAACGCGATCCAGAACGTCAGGCCCGGGGCCTCCTGGGATCTGGTCTGGGGCGGAACGCCGGAGTATTCGGTGCGCGCGGTCGCCTGAGCGCGCCGGCGCACCTCGGGATCAGCTTGCCTTGGTCTTGGTCAGAACGAGGAAGGTCATCATGCCAAGTGGCGGCAGGGATTTTTGCACCTCCAGCGCCAGGTCCGGCTCTTTCAGCACGGTCTCGATCTCGAAATCGGAATGCCAGCCGAGGGTATTGGCAAAGGGCGCGACGATCCGTTCGAGATGCGCCAGCACCCCCTGGCTGCGCACGAAGTGATTGGTAATGACGACCCGTCCGCCAGGTTTGAGCACGCGGGAAATTTCCGCCATCACCCGTTCGGGCTCGGGCACCACCGAGAGCACATGCATGGCGGCGACGGTATCGAAGGTCTCGTCGGGGAAATCGAGCTCGCGGGCGTCCATCTGCCGCAGCGCCGCCACATGGTCCAGCCGCATCCGCTCGACCCGGGCCTGGGCCTTGGCCAGCATGTCGTCGCTGAAATCGATGCCGGTGACCTGTAGATCGTCGCTGTACAGCGGCAGGGAGAGCCCGGTGCCGACCCCGACTTCGAGGACCGCTCCCGTCAGCGTGTTGATGAACTCCACTGCCCGGCGTCGGCCCACATTGGTCACGGCGCCGAAGGTGGTGTCATAGACCGGTGCCCACCGGGCATATGAGGATTGAACCGACTCGATATCCACTTACTTCTCCTGTTCGGTGCCCGGCCCGCGTTTTGGCGGCCGTTTGGTCGCCAGACACCATATTATGGTTGCGATATAGGCCAGGCAGAGCGCGACCAGCGTAACCCAAGCATAGGTCAGCACCGCTGCGCCGGCGATGGCGACGCCCAGCAGAAAGAACTTGGCCTTCCTGCGTGACACCCGCGCGGTCTTGAACGACCAGGTCGGGATCCGGCTGATCATCAGCAACCCGATCACTACCATATGCGCGCCGACAACGAAATCCGGCAGCAGCGCCGAGCCGGCAAAGGCGAAGGACACTGACATCGGCAGCAGCACCAGCAGCGCCGCCGCCGGCGAGGGCACGCCGGTAAAATAGGCGCTGGGCCCGCCAATGCCGGCATCGCGATCCGCATTGCTGCTGACGTTGAACCGGGCCAGCCGCAGGATGCAGCAGACCGCAAAGACCAGGACGGCGATCCAGCCGGCGCGGGTGTCCTGCAACGCCCAGAAATAGAGGACAAGCGGCGGCGCGACGCCGAAGTTTACCACATCGGCCAGCGAATCGAGCTCTGCCCCCATCTTGCTGTCGCTGCGCAGCAGGCGCGCGATCCGGCCGTCAAGGCCGTCCAGCACACCGGCCGCCAGGATCAGCTGTACCGCCAGCTCATAATTTCCCTCCACCCCGAACCGGATTGCCGACAGCCCGGCACAGAGACCGGCAATCGTCAGCATATTGGGCAACAGTTGTAACAGCGGCATGTCGGTGCCGGTCTTGCCCCGGGGGGCATTCATTGCGGGTCACCTGCACCTTCGGCGGCGGGCAGTTCGGCAAGCACGGTTTCGCCGGCGACCATGGTCTGGCCAAGGCTGACCAGCGGCGTCACGCCCGGCGGCAGATAGACGTCGAGCCGCGAGCCGAAGCGGATCAGGCCAAAGCGTTCGCCGGTCGCGGTCTGCGCCCCCGGTGCCACGAAGCAGACGATCCGCCGTGCCACCAGCCCGGCGATCTGCACCACCGCGATTTCCCGGCCATCGGACAGGCGGATGCACAGGCTGTTGCGTTCGTTGTGCTCGCTGGCCTTGTCGAGCGAGGCGTTGAAAAACTTGCCCGGGCGATAGGCGACCGCGGTGATCTCGCCGGCGATCGGAGCCCGGTTCACGTGACAGTTGAAGACGTTCATGAAGACGCTGACCCGGGTCAGCGGCCGGTCGCTCATCCCCAGTTCCTTCGGCGGCACCGCCGGTTCGATCAGCGAGATGATGCCATCCGCCGGGCTGACGATCAGCCCGGGCCGGTCAGGCGTCACCCGCTCCGGGTCGCGGAAGAAGTAGTAACACCAGACCGTCAGCCCGACCCCGATCCACCCGAGAATCGGGGTCAGCAGAAACAGGCCGGCGGTGATGAGGCCGAAGGTCGCAACAAATTTGAGGCCTTCCGGGTGCATCGGCTTGATGAAGGTACCAAGCATGTTCATAGCAATTTCCCTCGCGGCAATCCGAGGCCCTTCTTTTAGGGTGTTTGTGCCTGAGTACAAGCGTCTTCCGGGCGGCGCGGCCCTAGCGCGTCGTGGAATCGCGCGCGCAACCGCCGGATTTCAGGGGTGTGGGCGATCAGAGGATCTGCCGGCCAGACAGGTCTCTGGCGGCGAAATCGATCAGGGCCCGGACCTTGCGCGGCAGCGCGCGGCCTTCGAGGTAGACCGCCCCGACCTGGCCGCTTTCGCCGACATGATCTTGCAACACGGCGACCACTTCACCGCTCTCCAGCGCGGCGCCGAGGGCAAAACGCGGCACATAGGCCAGCCCAAAGCCGCGCCCGGCCAGGGTGACGGCGGCCTTGGCGGAATTGACAAAGAACCGGCCGGTCACCGTGACCGCGATCTCGGAGCCGGCGTCGTGAAACAGCCAGCGGCGGGGCAGGCGGCGGTTGGTGTCGACGATGCAGGTGTGATCCGGCAGATCCTCGGGCCGACGCGGCGTGCCATATCGTGCGAGATAATCGGGGCTGGCGATCAGCACGCTGCGAAACGCGCCCAACCGACGGACCTTGAGCGAGGCCATGTCGAACCGGCCGAGGCGAAAGGCGACATCGATGCCTTCGGTCGCCAGATCGACGTAGCGATCGTCCAGCCGCAGATCCACGGTCAGACTGGGGTGCGCCGCGATGAAGCGGCTGAGCATGTCGACGACATAGACCTCGCCAAACGTGACCGGCGCCGAGATCCGCAGCGTGCCGGACAGCCCGCGCGAGGTCTCCGACACCGCGCTCAGCACGGCATCGAGATCGTCGAGCAGCGCCGGTGTCCGCGACAGGAGATCCTCGCCCGCCGAGGTCAGCCCGACCTTGCGCGTGGTGCGCTGAAACAGCCGGATGCCCAGGCGCCGCTCGAGCTCGGCCACGTATTTCGAGGTCAGCCGGTTCGATATGCCAAGCTGCTCTGCCGCACCGGTAAAGGATCCGGTCTGCGCGGTGGCGACAAAGGCGCGAAGCTGATCGATCAGATCCAAGGCAGCGAGTTTCCCAGCATAATTCAGAACATTTTGTGGATGGTCATTCCATACCTTCGCCATTTCATGGGTGTGGGGCAAGTCTTATCCTTGCATCACAACGCGCTGACGGGCCCCGCGCCCGGCCAGCCCAACCTTGCCAACGAAACTTTCGGAGATCTCGACATGACCCCCAACACCGTCTCGGCCGATTATGCGGCACTTCTTTTGCGCGTCACCAGTGGCGCGCTCTTCATCGCCCATGGCTGGATGAAGGTCAGCCTGTTCACAATCCCCGGCACGGTGGCCTTTTTCGAAAGTCTCGGCCTGCCCGGGGTCTTTGCCTATCTCACCATCCTTGGCGAGCTGGGCGGTGGCCTGGCGCTCATTCTCGGCGTGGCGACACGGCTGGTCTCGCTGCCGCTGATCGCTATCCTGATCGGGGCGATCTGGGCGCATGCGGGCAATGGCTGGACGTTTTCTAACGAAGGCGGCGGCTGGGAATTCCCGCTGTTCTGGGCCGTCGCGCAGGGCGCCATCGCGCTGCTCGGTGCCGGTGCGCTGGCCCTGAAACTGCCGGTGCTGGAACGCGGCCTCGGCAAATTCGCCTGATCCGGCAGCCAAGGCCGGGCGGCCGCCGTGGCGGCCCGGCGTCACACAGGAGACAACCCATGCAAACCCACAGCCTTGCGTCGCTTGCCGACCGTTTCGCCCCGAGCGCCCGGATGCCGGTGGTGTTTCTCGGCCATGGCAGCCCGATGAATGCCATCGAAGACACCGCGTTCAGTCGCGCCTGGAAGACCCTCGGCCAGAGCCTGCCACGGCCTGAGGCAATCCTCGTGGTCTCGGCGCATTGGATGACCCGCGGCACGACGCTGGTGGATGTTTCGGCCATGCCCCGGACGATCCATGATTTCTATGGCTTCCCCGAGGCGCTTTACGCCGAGCGCTACCCGGCGCCGGGCCAGCCGCAACTGGCGGCCGAAGTGGTGACCCTTCTCAAGAGCCATCGCGCGCAGGAAGATGACCGCTGGGGCCTCGATCACGGTGCCTGGGCGGTGCTGAAATTCCTCTACCCTGATGCCGATGTGCCGGTGTTTCAGGTCTCGATCGACATGGAGGCGCGTCTGGCGCATCAGCTCGAGATTGGCCGCACCCTGTCGGTGCTGCGCGATCGCGGCGTGCTGATCCTGGGATCGGGCAATGTGGTGCACAATCTGCGGGCCATGCGGCCCGGCGGCGCGCCACTCGATTTCGCCGAGGCCTTCGACGGGCTCTTCGCCGACCGTCTCACCGAGCGCGATTTCGCCGCGCTTGCCGATGCCCCGGGTCTTGGCCCGCTGTTGTCAGAGGCGCATCCGACGGTGGATCACTACCTGCCGGCGCTGACCATTGCCGGCGCGTCGGACAGCAACGACGATCTGACCTATATGACCGATGCGATCGATCTGGGGTCGGTCTCGATGCGGTCGTTCCTCTTTCACCCTCGGCAGACCGCAGCCTGACGCCGCCCAGACCCCCGCTTGCAGCGCCCGCCGCGATCCGATGCTCGGCGCGGAGAATACCTCAGAAGGAGCCCCGAGATGCCCACCACGCCCGCAGAGAACAAGGCCAACGCGATGGCGTTTTACGACCTGATGTTCAACCGGTGCCAGCCGCGCGCGGCGATCGAGCGCTATGTCGGCGACGTCTATATCCAGCACAATCCGCATGTCGGCGACGGCAAGGATGCCTTCATCGCCTATTTCGAGCGGATGGCGGCCGAGTATCCCGGCAAATCGGTCAGCTTCAAACGGGCCATCGCCGAGGATGACCTTGTTGTCCTGCATTGCCATCAGCTCTGGCCGGGCAGCGAGGATTATGCGGGTATCGACATCTTCCGCTTTGATGACGACGGCAAGGTGATCGAGCATTGGGATGTCTTGCAGGTCATCGGAGCCGGATCGAAGAACGACAACGGCCTGTTCTGACCCGACGGGCGTCTTCTCAGGTCGCGAGACGCAGCACCGCGAAACTGAGGCAGAGCCAGAGCCCGAAAGCGATCCTGTCATGGTGGCCCTGACCTGCGACCAGGGCAAAGACCAGCGCCGGAAGGCTGGCGCCCAGCACCAGCCACGGCAGCATCTGCCAACCGAGCCAGGCGCCGGCGGCGGCCATCAGCTTGGCATCGCCGAGGCCCAGCCCGTCGATCTTCCGCAGGCGGAAATAGGTCGCGCCAAGCGCCCAGAACACCGCAAAGCCTGCCGCCGCACCGATCGCGGCATCCAGCGGCGCCGGCCCGTGACCGGTGAGCGACAGACCGAGGCCGAGCAGCACAAGCGGCAGGGTCAGCGCATCGGGCAGACGGAATTGGCGCAGATCGATCCAGGCGAGCGCGGCGAGGCAGATCAGCAAAACGACATCGGAAATCAGGCTGACGAGAACAGGCGGCATAGTCCGGAAATAATTCCCGCAGTTTTTGAAACTTTTTTGCGCAGCCCTACGTAGCCTTTTTGTGCGCGACAATTTGCCCGCGCATCCCTCCGCGCGTTTCGCAGCGGACCATAACTATTAGGGAGTGAATTATGAAGAGCAATAATATGACGATCCGCACGGGGGTGGCAATCAGCCTTCTTGCGGTCGCCGCCACGGGCGCGATGGGTGCCTCGCACCGCGAAGCGCCCGCCATCACGCATTCACCCAAGGTTGATGGTACTGATTTTTACATGTTTCGCAGTTACGAGCCCGGCCGGCAGGGCTATGTGACCTTTATCGCAAACTATCAGCCGCTTCAGGCCCCTTACGGTGGCCCGAACTATTTCACCATGGACGAGGATGCGATCTATGAGATCCACGTCGACAATGATGGTGATGCAGTCGAAGATCTGACGTTCCAGTTCGATTTCGACAACATGCTGGGCGCCGGCGGCAACGGCATCGCGCTGACCATCGGCAATGTCGATGTCGCCATTCCGCTGAAGACGGCGGGGCAGGTGTCCGGCGCCGGCGATGCCACGGTGAACGAACAGGAGCGGTATTCGCTCAACGTCGTCACCGGCGACCGCCGCTCCGGGACCATCCGATCGATCACCTCGGGCGGCAATGACACCTTTGTCAAACCGCTGGATTACATCGGCGAAAAGACCTTTCCCGATTACGAGGCCTATGCCAACAGCTTTGTCTATGACATCGACATTCCCGGCTGTGCCACGCCCGGTCGTGCCTTTGCCGGCCAGCGCGAAGAGGCCTTTGCGGTGAACCTGGGCGAAATCTTCGACCTGGTGAACATGGTGCCGCTGGAAGGCTCGATCCCCAATGATCGCGCCAATGACGATCTGGTCGACCGGTTCAACATCACCTCGCTGGCATTGGAAGTGCCGATCGACTGTCTGGTCGGATCGGGCAATGGCGTGATCGGCGCCTGGACCACCTCGAGCCTGCCGCAGGCCGAAATCGAAGATCCCTCGCCGACCTATGAGGATCCCTCGATCTATGGCGGTGCCTGGGTGCAGCAATCGCGGCTGTCCAACCCGCTGGTCAACGAAGTTGTCATCGGTCTGCCTGACAAGGATCTGTTCAACGCGGCAGAGCCCACCCAGGACGGCGCGCTGGCAGTCTATGTGACCAACCCAACGCTGCCGGCACTGATCGATATCCTGTTCCGTCAGGCGCTGGGTGCCTCGAGCAATATCGCACCGTCGAACATTCCGCGCGATGACCTTGTCGCCACCTTCCTCACCGGTCTGCCGGGCTTCAACCAACAGGCCACGGTAACCGCGTCGGAAATGCTGCGGCTGAACACCGCCGTGCCGCCGACACCACAGAGCGCGCAACACCCCTATGGCGTTGTGGCCGAAGACCTTGCCGGCTTCCCCAATGGTCGCCGTCCGGGTGATGACGTGGTCGATGTCGCGCTGCGCGTGGCGATGGGTGCGCTGTGTCACGATGTGCCGCTGGGCGCCGAACTGGGCGTTGCCGGTGCGGTCGAAGACCAGCCGAGCGATTTCGTCAACCTCGGCTATTGCCAGCCGTCGGATGCGCCGGTGGGTGACGAGCCGTTCATCGACGGGGCGCCAATCGACGCGACCGAGATGCAGGCCGTGTTCCCCTATCTGAACACGCCGCTTCCCGGCGCCGAGAATTGAGCGGGGTGAGTGATGATGAGACGTAAACTCACCTGCGTGGCACTTGGTGCCGTGCTGCTTCTCGCCGCCTGTGAAGGCGATGGCGGAGGCGGCGACAGCCCCAGGGGCATTGCCACCCTCGGACAGGCCTTTGTGGATGCCTTCAATCAGATCCGCAATTCCACGCCTGTTGATGCGCAAAGCGTTAATCTGAAGCTGACGCCGAAGAAGACGCCTTTCAATCCCTGACGGAACAGCCCCCCTTGATCCGTCAGGCCAGACCCCCCGCGCCCCGGCGCGGGGGGTTTTTCATGGTTCGGCCGGCGCCTCAGTCGGCAGCGGCGCGTCGAACCGGCGCGAGATCAGCGCGACCGCCTTGCCCTCGAGATCGTTGCGCCGCTGGATCAGGCTCAGAAGCCGCACCCGCGCGGCGCCGCTCTCGGCCAGGATCTCGACCTCCCAGGCATGCGAGCCGAAACCAGTCAGCCCGGGCCGCAGCGCGCCAAGATCGGTCAGCAACTTGCGGGACACGAAGCCCTGCGACCGGCGGCGGAACAGCAACTGCGAGGCGATCCCGGGGTTCTGGAACAGAACCTCCATCAGCAGCGGGTCGGCGGTATTGAGGTTGATCGTCGACGGCACCGGCAGGGCGGTGACATGCGGCGCGAGCCGGGCCAGCGTATCCGGCGCGATGCCCCGGGCTTCGAGATCGGAGAGGTCGCGGACCGCGCCGAGCAGGGCCACGAGTTCGGCAATGCGCCGGGCTTCGGCGGCGTCGATGTCGAGCCGCGTGGCGAGGCGCTGGAACAGCGTCTGCGGGCCGACGGCCGGCGCGGTGAGGAGATTGATATCGAATTTCGCCTGACGGTCGCGCACCTTCACCGAGAACCGTCCTTCCGGCAACGCGACCTCCTCCTGGATGACGCCGGCCCAGGGTTCGGCAAAGTGATCCTCCTCCGGGCCGGTGTCGAGATCCCGACGCAGCGCCGCCAGCACCGAAGCCTCGGCGCCAAGCGCGATCTGTTCGGCCTGCGCCAGTGCGGCGTGGCGGGCGACGATGTCCTGGCCGTCTTCCTGCTGGCGCAGCAACAACACCACCAGCCCCGACGTGATTGCCAGCACCACCAGCACATTGACCAGGGTGACCCCCGCCTCGCCGCGCCTCATCGGGTGGCTCCCGCCGGCATCGGAAACAGCCGGGTGACTTCGGCCACCTCGCCCCGCTGCGGGAGTTCGAGCCGCAGCGTGAGTTCCGCCGCCCGCGGGCTGGCCGAGGGCTCCGGCCAGGCGGTCTGCCAGCGGCGGGCGCCGTCGAGCAGCCGCCAGCGGGCTTCGCGCACGCCGGTCAGAAGGTGCTGCGGCGGGGTTTCGGGGCCGCGCTGCACCTGTCGGGTGAGCGTGCCCTCTTCCAGCGCGATGCGCAGTGAAAGCGGAGCGTCGGTCGTGGCGCGCAGGAAAGTCAGCCCGCCCTCGTCCAGCACGGCAAAGCCCGGTGCAGCGGTGGCCAGATCGCGGCGCAGCACGGTCAGCGCGCGGTCGATCTCCTCGATCCGGTCAAGCCGGCCTTCGGTGCGGCGCTGCACGTTCAGGGTGGTGTCGAGCATGGTCAACCCGGCGACGCCGATCACCGACAGAATCGCCAGCGCTACGAGCATTTCGATCAGCGTCATGCCGGCGTCGGGGCGCGGCCTCATATCGAGGTGGAACCGATCAGGTTGATGTCACCTGCGCCCACCTCGAGCACCGCGAGGCCGCGTTCGACCAGACCCGAGCTAAGGAAGCGATAGGGGCCGAGGACACCGGTAAAACTCTCCTTTCGGGTCAGGCCCCGTCGGGTCTGCTTGCCGGTCTGGCCCAATATCCGCATTAGTTCGGCCCCGTCATAGGCCAGCCCGGAGATGATGCCGGCGGGCTCGCCGGTCTGTTCTTCATAGGCGCGGGTAAAGGCGGCGAAGCGCAGCGGATCGGGGGCGGCGAACCAGGCGCCGCGCAGGGCGCGCACCGCTTCGAGATCGCGGGCCGCCCATTGGGTGGAGCCGAGGATCCGCGTGTCCTGACCTGCCAGGGCTTCGGCGAAGGGGATCAGGCTGGCCCCGGCCGAAGGCAGGTAGACGCCGTCGGGCAGGCCGCCGCCGGCTTGCAGTTCGGCCAGCACCGTGCCCGGTGTGTCGGTGATGACCGGCGGACGTAGGGTGATGCCGAGCGCCTGGGCGATCGGCACCGCCTCGGCGGCGCTGCGGGCGCCGAGCGGGCCGGGCGGGGCGACGAGGGCGATTTCGCGGATATTGCGCTGTGCCGCGAGGGCAAAGACCGCGCGGGCGGATTGTGCCGGGGTGACGCCAAAGACAAAGGTGTTGCGATCGGCCAGCGTGGTGTCGTTCGACAGGGTGACGATCGGGATGTTGACAGCCGCGGCCACCGTCTTGGTCTGGGCCGAGAATACCGGGCCGATCAGGATGTTGGCGCCGGCCGCCTCGGCGGCCTTGGCGGCGATGACGGCGGTATCGGGCGAAGAGCCACTGTCGCGGATTTCGATGCCGATGCCGGGGCCGCCCCCCAGCCGCACCGCCGCCTCGAGCCGCTTGCCGAGCTGCGCCTGTTCGCCGGTCAGCGGCAGCAGGATGGTGGCCTTGCCGGGGCCCTCGGTGGTGCCGCCGATTTCGCCCAGCCCGTCGAGCGAGGCACAGCCCGCCAGCCCGGCAAAGCCTGTGGTCAGGGCGAGGAAGCGGCGACGGGAGGGGCGAAAGGGATCGGGCATTCGGGATTTTCCTGAGGGGTTGCGGCCTTGCTATCAGATCGAAGGTGGCGGGGCCATGCGCGGCCTCATCCGACCAGCGAATTGAGCTGCATGATCGGCATCAGGATGGCCAACACCAGCAGCATCACGATGCCGCCCATCACCAGCAGCACGCCGGGTTCGACCAGCGCCACCAGCGTCGCCACCGAGGCCTTGAGCTCGCGCGCCTGATCGCTGGCGGCGCGGTCGAGGCTTGTCCCCAACGTACCGCCGGCCTCGCCGCTGGCAATCATCGCAATCAACATGGGCGAGAAGATGCCGGCGCGTTTTGCCGCCGAAGAGAGCGCGGCGCCATCCTCGATCTCGCGGGTCATGGTGGCGATGCGGGCGCGCAGATGCAGGTTCGACACCGTGCCGGCGGCGGCGCGCAGCGCATCGGCCAGCGGCACGCCGCTTTGCAACAGCATCGCCAGGGTGCCGGTGAACTGCGCCGCATTGACCCGCTGCACCAGCCGTCGGGTCAGCCGCCCGGTGGCCAAAAGCCGGTGCCAGGCAGCGCGCGGCCCGGGCCGGCGCAGCAGCGCCAGCGTGCCCAGAACAAGCGGCAGGGCGATGGCGGCGATCATCGGGCCGAACCGTTGCAATCCTTCGGACAGGGCGATCAGAGAGCGGGTGAGCGCCGGAAGATCGGCGCCGCGAGCGGTAAAGACCCGCACGATATCGGGCACCACGAAGCCCAGAAGCGCCAGGATCACCCCGATCGAGACCACCGCCAGCAGCGCCGGATAGATCAGCGCCAGCTGGATGCTCTGGCGATTGCGCGATTGCGCCTCGATATGATCGGCGAGCTGGTTCATCACGTCCGACAGCCGCCCGGCACGTTCGCCCGCGCGCACCGAGGCGCGGTACGCCGGGCTGAAACTGGCCGGTTCGGCATCCAGCGCATCGGCCAGGCTCTGACCGTCCTGCACCGCGCTGCGCAGGTTCAGAAGGAACGAGGCGTCGCGCGGCTTGACCTGCTGGTCTGCGGTGATGCGCAGCGCATCGTCGATCCGCACTGAGGCGCCGATCAGCGTGGCGAGTTGCCGGGTGATC
Organism: Marinovum sp. PR37; assembly: GCF_028807375.1. Classification (NCBI taxonomy): domain Bacteria; kingdom Pseudomonadati; phylum Pseudomonadota; class Alphaproteobacteria; order Rhodobacterales; family Roseobacteraceae; genus Marinovum; species Marinovum sp. PR37. The sequence goes on from NZ_JARAML010000029.1 coordinate 12,258, forward strand.
AGCGTCAGCCGGCGCAGCGACAGCTTGTGGCGAAACAGCGAGGTCCTGACACCGGCGCGCGCCCGCGTCGCCTCGACGCTGAGCGGCAGCAGGGCGCGGGCGCGCAACTGGGCGCGGGCCTCGGCGGCGCTGGCGGCGTCCAGCAGGCCCTTGGAGCGTTTGCCGGCCTGGTCGACGGCGGTATAGAGAAAGGCCGACATCGGTCAGACCCTGTCCCGCACGGCGCGGGCGACGTCTTCGGCGCTGGTCAGCCCGGCTTTGATCTTGGCGATGCCGTCGTCGAGGATGCTGGTGCTGGCGCGGCGGGCCTCGGCGATCAGATCGGCCTCCGAGGCGCCATCGTGGATCATCTGCTCCAGGGTCGTGGTGCCTTCGACCACCTCGTAGATCGGCAGCCGGCCGCGATAGCCCTCTTGCGAACAGGCGTCACATCCCGGCGCGTGATAGGCCGACGCGCCTTCCCGCATCGCATGGCCCAGCAGCGCCGCATCGCGGGCGCTGAGCGGGCGAGGTTCGCGGCAGTCGGGGCAGAGTCGGCGCACCAGCCGCTGCGCCACCAGCCCGCGCAGCATCGGCGCCAGCAGATAGCGTTCGACCCCCATGTCGAGCAGCCGGGAGACCGCGCCGACGGCGGTGTTGGTGTGCAGGGTCGACAGGACGAGGTGGCCGGTCATTGCCGATTCCACCGCGATCTTGGCGGTTTCGGCATCGCGGATCTCGCCCACCATGATGACATCGGGATCCTGCCGCAGCAGGGCCCGCAGCCCGCGGGCAAAGGTCAGCCCGGTTTTGGCCTCGACCTGCATCTGGCCGACCCCGTCCATGGCATATTCGATCGGATCCTCGACCGTCAGAATATTGCGCGCCCGGTCGTTGAGATGCGAGAGCGCGGCATAAAGCGTCGTGGTCTTGCCCGAACCGGTCGGCCCGGTCACCAGCACCAGCCCCTCGGGCGAAGAAAGCATCCGTTCGAAGCGCGCCCGGTCATCCTCGGACAGCCCCAGCGCCGGAATGCCCAGCCGGGTCTGGCCCCGGTCCAGCAGTCGCAGCACCACGCGTTCGCCATATTGCGACGGCAGGGTCGAGATCCGCACGTCAAGCGCATAGCCGCCAACCTTGAGCGACACCCGGCCATCCTGCGGCAGGCGCTTTTCGGCGATGTCGAGCTTGCCCATGATCTTGAGCCGGCTGGTCAAGAGCGGCGCCAGCGCGCGGCGCGGCTCCAGAACCTCGCGCAGGGTGCCGTCGATCCGCAGCCGGACCACGAGGCGGGTTTCTTCCAGCTCGATATGCACGTCAGAGGCGTTTTCCTTGACCGCTTCGAGCAGCAGCGCATTGATCAGCCGCACCACCGGGGCATCGTCCTTCTGATCGAGCAGATCGTCGACCGAGGCGGCAGTCTCGGCCAGCGCGGTCAGATCGGTGTCATCCTCGGCGGCGATCTGCGCCGCCTGGGTGGCGGAATTGCTGTAGAGCCCCGAGAGCGCAGTATCGAAGGCGGTGGCGTCGATCTGGCGAAAGGCGATGGCGCGGTTGGCACAGCGCTGCGCCTCGAGCAGTGCCGAGAGCGGCGCCTTGGCGAGATGGGCGCATTCCGGCGCGCCGTCGTCGGTGTCCAGCAGGATCACGCCGTGGCGGCGGGCAAAGCCATAATCGAGGCGGGCGGTCATTGCAGCGGCTCCAGCGCAAGGGTCAGGGTTACGGCGCCGGGGGTCAGGCGGCGAGCCATGTCAAGCTCGGCCACCTTCAACCCGTGCTCGTCGCGCAGGGCGGCAATCCATTGCAGCGCATCGTCGAATTGCAGCTCCGACACCGCGACGCGGAATTGCCGACCCTCCGGTTCCAGCCGGGTGAGGGCGATGCCGGCGGCGGCGGCGCTCTGGGTGATGCGCTGGCTGGGCGGGCGCGTATCGACCGGGGCGCTGTCTTGGCTGGCGGTGGTATTGGCCTGTGCGGCGACATGGATCAGCGCGTCGAGGCGGGCAATCTCGGCCGCCGTGGCGGCGCGTTCGGCCTCGAGCGGTTTCCACAGCATTTGCCAGATCAAGGCCGCCGGCAGCACGACCGCGGCCAGTCCGATCAGCAGCCGTTCGCGGCGCGAGAGCGAAGCGAGAGCGGAGATCATTGTGCGCTCCTCACGGTCAGGGTCATGCGGGCGCTGCCGCCGCCAGCGGTGACGGCCCCGGCGGCCACATCGAGATTGGCGGCGCGCAGAGCGGCTTCGGCGGCCTGCAACACGTCGATTCCCTGGGCCTCGGCCTCGAGGGTGAGTGCCGCGTCGCGACCCGACCAGTTGAGATTGGAGAGTTGCACCGGCGTCGCCGCCAGTGCCTCTGACGCCCGCGCCAGAACGGCGAGAAAGCCGGGCGCCTCCTGCCCGCCTGCCGCCAGGCGGCGATAGAGCAGCCGGGGGTCATCGGTGACGCGGGCGCCGGGGACATTGCGGGCCAGAAGCTCGGACGCCTCGGCACGCAGGGTCTCGACGGTGGCGCGCTGGCGCTGAAGATCGGCAAAGGCGAGGCCGAGATGCCCGGCGAGCGCCAGCAGGAGGGTAAGCGCCAGCGCGATGGCGGGCGCGCGCAGCCGTTGCGGCGGGGCGAAATCGCCTTGGCGCAGATTGGGCAAGGGGCCCGGCGGCGGCAGATCCTCGGCGCTGCGGCGCTGCGCCGGAAGACCGGCGGGCAATGCGGCGCCATAGCTGTCGATCGCCGGCCAGCCGGCAGCGGCCCAGAGTGCCGCCAGCATGTCGGCCCGGGCGCCAAAACCGGTGCCGTCTGAGGCCCGCACCAGCACCAGATCGCCCTCGCGCCAGGCGATCCAGCCGCCGCCCTCGCCCTCGGCGGGCGCCGGCACCGGCAACAGGAAATGTTCCGGTGTCACCGGCGCGCCGTCCGCGGCATCGACGGCCAGCGTCATTGCCTCGCGCGACACCGCCGCAGCCAGCATGGCGCCATCGGCAGACGCGCCGCAGAGCGCGTGATGGATTTCGGCCTCGGGGCGGCCGATGTCTTCCTCGAGCGCATAGGGCAGGGCCGCGAGCTTTTGTGCCTGTCCGCGCACCGGCAAATGCACCGTATGCAACGTGACGCTGAGTGCTGGAATTACGAATGCAGTTTTGCCGTGCAATCGCTTTGAAATTATTGCGTCCGGCAGGATGGTGCGCGGCAGGGAAATGCCGATCCCGGCGCCGCCAGCGGCGGCAGGCATAGCTTCATCGGCCGCCGGATTGACGGAGATTTCAGGATTAACGTCCTGTGAAGCCAGCATTTTTCGGTTCTCTCCACCCTTTGAGCGTGCTATGCTCTACTGTATCTCCTCCGCACGGTTTTTCTAACACCCAATTATAGATACGCTTATCGGGGAGAAAAGTTGCATGTTTGTAGTGCTCAATATGCGTCGCCGCAGACCAAAGCGCCGCCCGGGCCGCAGGGCGTCCGACGCCGGCGTCACCTTGATCGAGATGATGGTCGTGCTGGTAATTATCGCGGTGGTGGCCGCGATGGTGGTGCCCAATGTCATTGGCCGCCCGGACGAGGCGCGGGTCACCGTGGCCGAAACCGACATCCGGTCGATCGCCAGTGCGCTGGAACTCTATCGGCTCGACAACCGGGTCTATCCTTCGACCGCGCAGGGGCTGGCGGCGCTGGTCGAGCGGCCGACGGCGGCGCCGGTGCCGCAGAACTGGGCGCAGGGCGGGTATCTGGCGGCGATGCCGGCCGATCCCTGGGGCAACGACTACCTGTATCGTTCGCCGGGCGAAACCGGGGCCTTCGATCTCATCAGCCTCGGCGCCGATGGCCAGACCGGGGGCGACGGCGTGAACGCGGATATCGCACATGGAGTGCAAGTGAGCGCGAAATGACCCGGACGGCCCCCCAGACACGCCGCCCCGACGCGGGCGTCACCCTGATCGAGACGTTGGTGGTGCTGGCGATCATCGGCACGGCGGTCGGGGCGGCGATGCTGGCGATCCCACGGGGCACCGAGGCGCCCGGTGCCACCCGCGAGGCGCGGCTGTTGCAGGCGCGGCTGACCCGGGCGGTGGATGCCAGCCTCGAGACGCTGGCGCCGGTGCGGATGCTCTGGGATCCGACGGGTTACGTTTTCGAGGTCTGGGAGGATGACGGCTGGCAGGCGCATCCGGCGCCGGTGCTGGCGGCGCGGCACGGTTTTCCCGGCGGCGTCTCGCTCGAGGGGGAGGGCACGCTCAGCATCACCCCGGAGCTGCTGCCCCCCGAGGACGGGCCGCTGCGCCTGACCCTGCGTGGCGGCGCCCCGGCGGTGTTGCGGTTTGATGGCTTCGCGGCAATGCTGGAGGCCGGCACATGAGGCGTGACGACGGCTTTACCCTGATCGAGACGCTGGTTGCGCTGGCAGTTCTGGCCACCGGCGCGGTGGCGCTTCTCGGGGTGGTCGAGGATCACACCGGCCGGATCGCCGGGCTGGAAGACCGGGTCACCCTGCGCTGGGTGGCCGAAAACCGGCTGGCGGCGCGCCATCTCGGGCTCGAGGTGCAGCCGGCCTGGGACGCGGTCTTTGGCCGCCGGGCCGCGGTGACCGAGGCCGAGCGGACATTGACCGACGCCGGCCTCACGGAACGGATCGTGACGGTCGAGGGCGCGCGCGGCGGCGTCGTGCTGCGCGGCTATACCTGGTAGGAAAGGGAACGACATGACCGCAAGACAGCTCTGGGCCATGACCGCCCTTGTCTTTGCCGCCGCCCTGGCCAGCCTGGGCTGGCAAGCCAACGAGCGCGGCTGGCTGCGCCTTGCGCGGGTCTCGACCCTGCCGGCGGATATCCTGCGCCCGCTCGACACCGGCTCTGCGGTGGCGCCCGATATCGGCGCGATCCTCGCCTTTGCCCCCTTTGGCCGGCCCGACCGGGTGGTGGCCGAGAGCGACGCCCCGGCGAAACCGGCGCCGACCAAGGTGAACTTCGCCCTGCGCGGCATCCTCGCCTATGCCGACAAGGCGGTGTCGCGGGCCTTTATCTACGATGGCACCGACACCAATGCCTATCGCATCGGCGAGAGCGTCGAAGACGACGTTGTGCTGACCGACGTGCTGGCGGCTTCGGTGATTCTCAAGATAGACGGCACCGAGCACGAGCTGGGATTCGACGGTTTTATCCGCGACGACCTGATCGCTGGCCAGACCGCCCCGCCGACGGCCGATGTCACCGAGGTTGCCGAGGCGCCGAACGATCCGCTGGCGCGGCTGGCCGCCTCGCTGACTGCCGGGCGCGGCTCGCTCGATCTGCGCGAGGCGCCGCCGCCGGAAACCATCGACGATTACATCGACAAGTGGCGTGGCCGCATACAGCGCGACCCGGCCGAGGTGATGGAGACCATCGGCGTCGAACGCACCGACCGCGGCTATCGCATCAAGCCCGATCCCGACATCGGGGTGACGCTGGCAGGGTTGCAACCGGGTGACATTGTCACGCGGCTTAACGGTCAAGCGGTCGGTAACATTGACAAAGACCGCCAACTTTATGACCAAGTAGCAGCGGCGGGAGTGGCACGGTTGGAAGTCGAGCGTTCAGGAGAAACGCTGCTGATGACCTTCTCGCTGAGATAAGGGAAGGCAATGCGGGCAGTCTGGCAGGTTTTTTACGCGGTGGCGCTTGTCTCGACCTTGGTCGTGGCGCTGCTCGCCGGTGGGCCGCTGATGGCTCAGGAGGACGATGGCGAGACCTTCGTCGTCAACCTTCGCAATACCGAGATCACCGTTCTTGCCGAACAGGTCTCCGAGATCACCGGCCGTACCCTGGTCATCGATCCGGGGCTTCAGGGGCCGGTCACCGTGGTCTCGGCCGAACCGCTGACCCGGGCCGGGGTCTGGGCGCTGTTTCAGTCGATCCTGCGGGTGCGCGGCTTTACCGCCGTCGAAAGCGGCGTCATCTGGGAGGTGATCCCCGAGGCCGAGGCCCGCGCCAAAGGCGGCACGCTGAGCGGCGCCAACGAGGCCGGTTCGCAGGATGTGGTGACCCGGCTGCTGCCGCTCGACCGTCTGCCCTCGGAGGAGGCGGTGCGGGTGCTGCGGCCGCTGGTGGCCGAGAGCGGCTATATCGAGGCGCTGAGCGATCCGAATGCGATCATCGTGTCCGACGCCCGTGCCAATGTCGACCGGATCGCCGCCATCGCCGCCACCTTCGACAGCCCCGAGAGCCTCAAGACCGAGGTGGTCCGCTTTACCTTTGCCGAGGCCGCGACGGTGGCGACGGCGATCACCGAAGTGCTTGGCTCGGCCGGCACCGGTGCGCGGCTCTCGGTCGATCCGCAGGCCAATGCGCTTCTGGTGCGCGGCAGCGATGCCGAACTCACCGAAATCCGGCTGCTGGCCGAGAGCCTTGACCGGGCGCCGCGTTCGAGCCCGCAAGAGGTGTTGCGCACCCATATCTATCAGTTGAAATTCGCCGATGCCGAAGCTGTGGCCGAGATCGTCACCAACACGATCCGCGGCGGCGCCGATCTGGCCAATCCGGTGGCCGATGCCGAGGCCTCGGGCGCGCCGGTGCAGCCCGGGGCGGTGACCGAGGTTTCGGTGCAGCCCTCGCCGGAAACCAACGCGGTGGTGATCCGCGGCACGGAACGCCAGGTTGCCGAGGTGACGCAACTTGTCGACGCGCTCGACAAGCGGCGGGCGCAGGTGGTGATCGAGGCGGCAATCGTTGAGGTCTCGGGCGAGGTCGCCGACCGGATCGGCACCCAGCTTGGCATCGGGCCGGATCTGCCGCAGGGGGTCTTTGCCAGCACCTCCTTCGACAGCGGCGGTGCGCCGCTTTCGGCGGTGTTGACCGCGCTTGGCGTGGCGCCGGCCGGGGCGCTGGCCTCTGGCCTGACGTTGGCCGGCACGGTCGATGATTTCGGCATCCTGGTGCAGGCGCTGTCGCAATCCTCGCGCGCCAACCTGCTGTCGACGCCGTCGATCACCACGATGGACAACCGCGCCGCGTCGATCGTGGTGGGGCAGAACGTGCCGTTCCGCACCGGCTCTTTCGCCACCGACGGCAATACCGCCGAACCCTTTACCACCATCGAACGCCGCGATGTCGGCATCACCATGGAGGTGCTGCCGCGGGTCACTGCCGGCGGGGTTGTCCGGCTGGACATCACCCAGGAGGTGTCGTCGCTGGTCAATACCAACGTGCAGGGCGCCGCCGATCTGATCACCAACCGCCGGGTGATCGAAACCACGGTGCAGGCCCGCGATGGCGGCACGGTGGTGTTGGGCGGGTTGATCACCGATGACAGCCAGGCGCTCGACAGCAAGGTGCCGGGGCTGGGGGATGCGCCGCTGGTGGGGCGTCTGTTCCGCTCGAAGAACCGTCAGCAGACCCGCCGCACGCTGTTTGTCTTCATGCGTCCGACGGTGATCGACAGCGAATACAAGATGAAAGACGTGGCGCAGAAGCGCTATCAACGGCTGCGCAAGGCCGATGCCGACGAACTGCCGCGCAATCTGTTGAAATCGCGCAAGGTCAAGCGGATCCCGTTGGAGATCGACGGGCTGTACTGAGCGCCGGTCTAGGCGGCGAACATGTGACGCCGGCCCACCGCCGACGGCACGACCCGGCTTTCGCCAAATGCTTCGACAAGCTTGTGGGTTGCCCGCCAGCCGGTGCAATGCCCGGGCACGAAAATCTGCAAGTCGAACTGGCGCAGGTCCTCGACGGTTTGCGGAATGATGGATTCGCAATAGGGGCCGGAGAGGTGAAATCCGCCCATGACGCCGTAAAGCGGCACCGGGTCAAAGACCTCGCGGGCGTGGTGCAGCACATTGACCACGCCGGCATGTGAACAGGCGGTGAAAACCACGATGCCGCGATCTCGGACATGCACCGCAACGAAGCGTTCGTCGAGGATCAGCTCATCCGGCTGCCAGCTGCCATCGGCGGCAAGCCGGACCTGGCCCAGCAACCCCTTTTCGTATGACGTCACCCGCGGGATCTCGCCGCTGAGGTAGAACAGGTCGTCCAACAGCAGCTGTGGATCATCGTTCAACGACACCTGTCCGCCGGCCGCCTCGAGTTTTTCGGTCGAGGGCACCTTGGCAAACGGCAGAAGGCTGCCGTCGGCGCGCTGCATGGCGCGATCGACAAACATGCCCCTATTGGCGTAGATCGGGGTTGTGCCGCCGGACTTGGCATCGGAAATGAGCCGCAAGGCCGCGATCATGCCGCCGACGTGATCCCAGTGGCCATGCGAGAAGACCGCCGCATCGATCACCGCCAGATCCACGCCCAACCGGTTGCTGTTCCGGTCGACGCCATAATCTTCGGGCCCGGAATCAAAGAGCATCGTTCGTTGCGTGTCCCCCGACCGGGCCGAAACGATCAGCGACAGCCCCCATTGTGCGCAGCACAGGCACCGCCCCGACAATTCCTGCGCGCCGGCGCGCAGAACATTGGGAATTTCCGCCGTAACATTGTCCGGGACCGTCGATAGGATATCGCTGACATTGTCGACAAGAACGAGGACGTCGCAGGCATCTACAGGTTTCAGTTCCATGGTGATCCCTCCCTGACGGGGACAGGATACCACAGGCCCGCGTAAATTTCACACGGCCGCGCCCGCGCAAACGCCGATAGCGTGCGATTGCAACGGGCAAGGATGTTGCGGCCTACAGCCGGACCACGAGCACCGAGGTCTGGGCGTAGCGGGTGATGCGGGCGGCGTTGGGGCCGATGACACGGGTGGCGAAATCGGGCTTGTGCGCGCCAACGATGACAAGGTCGGCCGAAACCGTCTCGGCCGCCTCGAGCACCTTTTCGTATGCCGAGCCCACCACCACGATGCTCTGCACCGGCGCCAGATCCGACAGCAGCTCCCGCTCCATCTGGTGCAGCGCCTCCTGCGCGGACTCCGAGGCATTCTTGAGCGTGCCCTGCTTGAAGAAAGAGCCGACGAAGGTGGAGCCGTAATCCGGCAGCACGGTGACGACGCTGAGCGCCGCCCCCTCGAGCCGGGCCAGTCGGCCCGCCTCTGTCAACAGCGCCTTTGCGTCGTCCTCGTGGGTCAGGTCGATGGCGCAGAGAAACCGCTTGCTCATGCGAAGGCCTCCTCGGGTTGGTCGGTCTGGCGTCTGCGTTGCAACAGGAAGACGATCAGCACCAGAAGCAGCGCCGGGATGTAGAAGATTTCCTTCGGCATGCGGTCGGCAGCGACTTCCAGCTCGACCAACTCCCAATCCCAGTCAATGCCAAGCTGTTCCGACGGCCCGCCAAATTCGAGGTTGTCGACAAAGATACCGCCGTCGTCCTCCTGACGGAACTCGATACCGGCGCCGGAAGACAGCCGGGCGATGCCCTCCTCTCCGGCGGGGCCGAGCGGCAGCAGGAAGCGGGCATCGATCGGATCGCCGTTGAGGTTCTCGCCCACCAGCCTGACCCGGAGCGAGGCATCGTCTGGCGCGACCTCGGCCATCTGGAAGATTTCCGTTGCCGGGCGGGTTTCGAACTCGGGTGATATCTGGTCGAGGAAGAACCCCGGCCGGAACAGCACGAAGGCGGCGATGAGCAGGATGGCGCTTTCATAGAGCCGCGACTTGACCATGAAATAATTCATCGTTCCCGCCGCAAAGAGCAGCATGGCGATCAGCGCGAATATGAAGACGAATATCGCCTGGACCGGCCCGACATCGATCAGCAGCAAGTCGGTGTTGAAGATGAAGAGGAAGGGCAAGAGCGCGGTGCGGATCGAGTAGAAGAAGGCCTGGAAGCCGGTCTTCAGCGGGTCGCCCTTGGAGATCGCGGCGGCGGCGAAACTGGCCAGCCCGACAGGTGGCGTCACATCCGCCATGATCCCGAAGTAGAAGACGAACATATGCACCGCCACCAGCGGCACGATCAGCCCGGCCTGCGACCCCAGTTCGACCACGACGCCGGCCATCAGTGAGCTGACCACGATGTAATTCGCCGTGGTCGGAAGCCCCATGCCGAGGATGATCGAGATCACCGCGACAAAGAACAGCATCGCCAGCAGGTTGCCGCCCGACAGGAACTCGACGAATTCCGCCATCACCTGGCCGATGCCGGTCAGGGTCACGGCGCCGACGATGATGCCGGCGACGCCCATGGCGGCGGCCAGGCCGATCATGTTGCGCGCGCCGGCGATCATGCCTTCGGCGATGTCGGAAATGCCTTCGCTGATATGGCCCACGATGTTGCCCTCGCCGCGGAAATACGCCTTGAGCGGGTTTTGCGTCAGCAGGATGAACAGCATGGCGATGGTCGACCAGAAGGCCGAGAGGCCCGGCGATTTGCGTTCGATCATCAGCAGGTACATCAGCAGCAGAATCGGCATCAGGTAGTGGATGCCGGTCTTGAAGATCTCCTTGGTGGGCGGCAGATGCTCCATCGATTCAAGGCTCATCGCCAGGTCTTCGCCCTGGGCCGCATAGCGCACGGCGGCCACATAGGCCGCCAGCATGATCGCGACGATCACCCAGAGCGAGGCGCCGCCAAAGGCGCTGCCGATCGCACCGACGATCACCCCGGTCAGGAACAGCGTGCCGCCGGCGATGACGATGGAAATGGCGATGATGAAGATCGCGCCGAGGATGAACTTGACCGGGTGCATGCGGCTGGTGCCGGTCATGCCCATCTTGAGCGCCTCGAGATGCACGATATAGACCAACGCAAAATAGGAGATCGCGGCCGGTACGATGGCGGTCTTGACCACTTCGACATAGGAAATGCCGACGTATTCCGTCATCAGGAAGGCCACGGCGCCCATCACCGGCGGCGTCAGCACGCCGTTGATCGAGCTGGAGACCTCGACCGCGCCGGCCTTGGTGGCGGGAAAGCCCACCTTCTTCATCAGCGGAATGGTGAAGGTGCCGGTGGTGACCACATTGGCAATCGACGAGCCCGAGATCAGCCCGGTCGCCGCCGAGGCGATCACCGCCGCCTTGGCCGGACCGCCGCGCAGGTGGCCCAGGGCCGCGAAGGCGAGCTTGAGGAAATAGTTGCCGGCGCCCGCCTGGTTGAGCAGTGAGCCAAAGAGCACGAAGAGAAAGACAAAGCCCGAGGAGACCCCGAGCGCCACGCCAAAGACGCCTTCGGTGGTCAGCCACATATGCGACATGGCCTTTTCGAAAGAGGCGCCTTTCCACTGCACCACTTCCGGCAGGCCCGACCAGGAGCCGAAGAAGACATAAGACAGGAAGAACAGCGCCACCGCCATCAGCGGAATGCCGAGCGAGCGGCGGGCGGCCTCGAGCAGCAGGATCAACCCGATGCCGGCCATGATCAGATCGACCGTGTTGGGGTTGCCGGTGCGGTTGGCGACGCCGCGATAATCCCACCACAGGTAAGAGGCGGCGATTGCGGCGACAATGGCGATGACCCAGGTCAGCGCCGGAATATGGTGCCGGGGCGCGCCCTTGTAGCCGGGAAAGGCGAGATAGGCGAGCAGCACGGCAAAGCCGAGGTGGATGGCGCGGGTCTGGGTGTCGTTCCAGACGAAGCCGACCATGAAGGGCAGGGGAGAGGCGATCCAAAGCTGATAGATCGACCAACAGAGCGGAATGACCCAGAGCGCGCGCCGCCCGAGGGCGTCATGCGGTGCCCGCCCCCCCGTGTCGGCATCCGCCACGATATCGTCGAGCGCCGGATCGGGCCCCGGCTGTCCGCGCTTTTGTTCCATCGGTATCCCCTGTTGGCTGCGGATGCGCTGGCCCCGCAGGGCCGCGCGCCGCTTGTTGGTTGCCGGCGGCGCGTCGAGGCGCCGCCGGTCGATGTCAGGCCGCGGGGCCGTGCCCCGCGCGCCGGCTTACATCAGGCCGGCTTCCTTGTAGTACTTCTCCGCGCCCGGGTGCAGCGGGGCCGAGAGACCGTCCTTGACCATCTCTTCCTTGGTCAGGGCACCAAAGGCGGGGTGCAGCTTCTTGAAGTCATCGAAATTGTCGAAGACCGCTTTCACCAGCACATAGACCACCTCGTCGGGGGTATTGGCATCGGCCACGATGGTGGCTTTCGGGCCCCAGGAGACCACGTCGGAATCATTGCCCGGATACATGCCACCGGGAATGTTCGCTTTGGCATAGGCCTTGTTCTGCTCCAGCACCCGCTCGAGGTTCGAGGTACTCAGGTCAAGCAGCTCGATGTCGCAGGTCGAGGTCGCTTCCATGGTCGAGCCATTGGGCAGGCCGGCGGCCCAGATCGCGGCATCGATGTTGCCGTCGCAGAGCGCGGCCGCCTGTTCCGAGCTTTTCAGCTCGGCGGCGAGACCGAGGTCGCCGGGGGTGATCTCGTTGGCGGCCATCAGCACGTCGGCCAGCGCCCGGGTGCCCGAGCCGGGGTTGCCGATATTGACCGCCTTGCCCTTCATGTCGGCGACCGACGAGATGCCGGTGCCGGCGCGTACCATGACGTGCAGCGGCTCGGGGTGGATCGAGAACACCGAACGCAGGTCGCCATAAGGCTCGTCGCCGTCAAAGGCGCGGGCGCCTTCCATCGCGGCGGTCTGCACGTCGGATTGCACCACGCCGAAGTCGAGCTCGCCATTTCGGATGGTGCGGGTGTTGTAGACCGAACCGCCGGTCGATTCGACCGAACAGCGCACGTTGTGCTCTTTGCGGTCCTTGTTCACCAGACGGCAGATCGCGCCGCCGGTGGGATAATAGACCCCGGTGACACCGCCGGTGCCGATGGTGATGAATGTCTGATCCTGAGCCTGGGCCGCAGTGCCCATGGCCGCCACCGCGGCCGCGGCCGCAGTGAATTTGAGATGTGCAAACATTATGGTCTCCTCTGTTCAGTCTTCTTTGAGTTGTCAGACCTCGGTCAGTTTCCGGGTCTGTTCCTCCGTTGCACGTATTCGCGCTTCGGCTTCGGGGCCGACGCGGGACACCAGCATCGACATCATTGTTTCAATCAGCACAAGGGTTGCCGTGTAGGAAGAAAAGAAATTTGCTGTCTGTGAAGGTACGATAAACGGATGGTCGGCAACTTCAAGCGCCGGGCAGGCGTGGCTGTCGGTCAGGACGATGGTGGTGAAACCATTGGTCCGCGCCACACGCACCGCGCGAACGCTGGCCTCGGCATAAGGCGATTTCGTCAGAACGATCACCGCGTCGCCGGGCGACATGCTGGCAAAGGCCGCCGCCGTCGAGGCGCCACTGCGCCCGGCGACCGACCAGTTGCGGGCGAAGAATTGCGCCTGATAGCCGATGTAGTCGGCAATTCCGGCCGAGCCCAGCAGCCCGACCAGCAGAACCTTGTCGGCGCCGTGCAGCGCCTCGACCGCTGCCGCGAGCCGGGCACCGGAGATCGTGCGTTCGAGCTGCGCGATGTTCTGGGTGCAGATCCCGGCCTGGCGGTGCAGGAAGGTCTCGGGCGCCTGATCGCCTCGGCGCAGCGCCTCGGCCCGATCGGCATAGGGCACCAACCGCTCGCCCATGGCGGCACGCTGGGTTTCGCGCAGGGATTCGTAATCCTTGAAGCCCAGAATGCGGGCCAGCCGCGAAAAGGTGGCCGGAGAGACGCCGCTCGACTGCGCCATCGCCCGCAGCGATCGGGTGGCCACATCCACCGGGTTCGAGGCCACATAATCCGCCGCCCGCCGCAATTGCGCGCTGAGATTGACATATTCGGCGCTGATACGATCCTCGATGGTGTCCGGCACAGAATCTCCTTTCCGCCTGAAACTGAGCGTTTCAAACGTTTTGTGTGTTGTCAACTCCTGAAACAAGTGTTTCATGCGGTCAGCCTCACGATGGCCAAGCAGGAGACCCTCATGTCCGAGACATTGCCCGAACACGCCTCAGTTGTCGTCATTGGCGGCGGCATCATGGGGTGCTCGACCCTTTATCACCTTGCCCGGATGGGGGTCGGCGACGCCGTCCTGGTCGAGCGCAACCAGCTCACCTCGGGCACCACCTGGCATTCGGCGGCGCAGGTGCGGGCGCTGCGCCATTCGCGCAACCTGACCCGGATGATCCAGTATTCCGTCGATCTTTACGCCCAACTCGAGGAAGAGACCGGCCAGAATGTCGGCTGGATTCAGAAGGGCTCGCTCTCGATCGCGACCAACCCCGACCGGCTGACCCATATCCGGCGGCAGGAGGCGCTGGCCCATGCCTATGGCATCGATGCCCGTTCGATCAGCGCCGGCGAGGCCAAGGAACGCTGGCCGCTGATGAATGCCGAGGACGTGCTGGGCGCGGTCTGGTCGCCCGACGACGGGCGGGTGTCGCCTTCTGATGTCTGCGCGGCGCTGGCCAAGGCCGCCCGCAAGCGCAATGCCAGGATCTTCGAACAGACCGGCGTGACCGGCATCCTGACCGAGAACGGAAGGGTGCGCGGCGTCGAGACGACGCGCGGCACGATCCGCTGTGACGCCGTGGCGCTCTGTGCCGGGCTCTGGTCGCGTGAGGTCGGGGCGATGGCGGGGGCCGAGGTGCCGCTTCTGGCCTGCGAGCATTTCTACCTGCTGACCAAGCCGGTCGAGGGCATCACCGGCAACATGCCGACGCTCTCGGACCACGACAATCATCTCTACATTCGCGACGACAGCGGCGGTCTGCTGGTGGGGTGTTTCGAACCGATGGGCAAGCCGATCGCGCCGGGCGTGCTCGACGAGAATTTCGAGTTCCGCCTGCTGCCCGAGGATTGGGATCACTTCGAACCAATGATGATGAACGCCCTGCACCGGCTGCCGGCGCTGGAAACGGCGGAGGTGAAATCGTTGCTCAACGGGCCCGAGAGCTTTACCGCCGACGGCACCTTCATGCTGGGCGAGACGGCCGAGACGCGCGGGCTTTTCCTTGGCTGCGGGATGAATTCGGTCGGCATGGCTTCGGGCGGCGGGGCAGGGATGAACCTGGCGCATTGCATCGTGCATGGCCACACCGCCTATGATCTCTCAGAGGCCGATGCCAAGCGGTTTGCACCGGTGTTCAACTCGGTCGAACATCTGATGGCCCGGGCGCCGGAAATCCTTGGCACGCATTACGAAATCGCCTTTCCCGGCAAGCAGCTCAAGACCGCGCGCGGGCTGCGCCTTCTGCCGCTGCACAAGGACTACGTGGCCGCCGGGGCGCGGTTTGGCCAGGTCTACGGCTGGGAGCGGCCGCTTTACTTTGGCGGCGAGGCCACACCGGCCCTCACCTTTGGCCGGCCGCCCTGGTTCGATCAGGTCAGAGCCGAGGTCGCGGCGGCGCATGAGCGGGCGGCGATCTTTGACGCCTCGCCCTTTGGCAAGATCGAGGTGCAGGGCCCCGACGCCGAGGCGTTTCTGCTGCGCAGTTGCGCCGGCTACATGGCGCGCAAGCCCGGTTCGGTGATCTACACCGCCGTGCTGAACGACCGGGGCACGTTTGAATCCGACATCACCGCCCATCGCATTGCCGAAGATCACTACCGCCTGTTTGTCGGCACCGCGGCGATCAAGCGCGATCTGGCCTGGTTCCGCCGGCACGCCGAGGGCTTCGACGTCACCCTGACCGACAGCACCGAAGATTACGCGGTGCTCGGCCTGATGGGGCCCGAGGCGGCGCGGATCGCGGCGGACTGCGGGGCGCCCGAGCTGAACGATCTGGGGTACTTCAAGGTCGGCCCGGCGCATATCGCCGGCCATCACGTGCGCGCGGCGCGGATGTCCTATGTGGGCGAGGCCGGTTGGGAGATCACCTGCCGCGCCGAGAACGCCCCGGCGATCTACGCCGCACTGACCGGGGCGGGGGCCACGCCTGCCGGGCTCTACGCCCAGACCGCGATGCGGATCGAGAAGGGCTTCTGCGCCATGGGGCACGAGCTTGACGGCGACGTGACCCCGATCGAGACCGGGCTCGACTTTGCCATCCGCAAAACGGGCGGGTTCATTGGTGCCGAGGCATTGGCGGCGCGTGGTGCCGCCGGCGCGGAAAACCACGTGATCTCGCTCACCTTTGACGATGCCGAGGCAGTGCCCCTTGGGCACGAGCCAATCCACGCCGAAGACCAGATCGTCGGCCAGACCACTTCGGCCGCCTTCGGCTTTCGTGTTGGCGCGCCGGTGGCACTGGGCCATGCCAAGGGCCTCGGCGACGGGCAGCGGGTGCAGGTGGATATCGCGCGGCGCCTGTTCGACGCGACAGTCACCCTCGGGCCGCTCTTTGACAGGGAAGGCGCACGGATGAAGCCCTGAGCCGCCCCTGCCGGAAAGGCGGGGTTCGCCCCGCTTTTTACCGATTTTGGCGCGCAGCTATTGACGTCTTGGCAAGGGAAGCCGAGCATTGTTGCCATCACATATTGACGTCGCGTGTTTTTGGGACCGGCATTCAGATGACAGAAGATCAGGCGCGGATTATCACGCAGGACTTTCTCGACCGTCAGGGCGACGCCACCATGGCTGGCGATGTCGAGGCGACGCTGGAGTATTGCGACATTCCCTGCACGCTCGAAAGTCTTCAGGGCCGCGCCGTGGCCAACACGCGCGCCGAGATGCGGGCGCTCTGCGCGCATTTCATCGCCGAGATCCAGGGCAAGCGGCTGACCCATATGGTGCGCCGCTGCCTTGATGCGGTGCGCAAGGGCGAGGACACGATCTGGGCCACCTATGAAACCCGCTATGTGCGCGAGCGCCAGCTGCTGACCGAAGAGCCTTACCTCAGCTTCATCATCTTGCGTCGCAAGGAGGACCGCTGGCGGGTCAGCGCCATGCAGTTCGCGGTCAGCAAGGACAGTCCGGCCAATATCACTCTGCGGGATTGGCAGGCCAACAGGATCGCTGTGCCGACCGAACAGGCCCGGACCCCGGCGCCCAGCATCGACGCCCACCGCGACGTCTTCGAAAAACTCTCGCAGTGACCGCTCTGGCGATCCGTTCCGCCACGGAAACTTCTGGCTAAGACCTTGGGGAGCATCGCTTTCCGGACGCTGCCCCCGGCTCCCTGCCGGAGCGGTTCGGCCCGGAGTCGACGATTTTCCCTTGATACTCTTATCCGCTCGCAGGAGGATGACCAGCGGTGATATCCTACGTATCGGACGCCGGGATCGGCAACCGGGCCACCGGGCGGGCCGGTCGTGGTGTCGTTTTCCGAGCCACAACGAGAGAGGGATGGGAGTGGACCAATCTGCGCGCGCGGCCGCTTCGGTCGATACGAGCCCCGACCTCGCGCCGGTGAATGCCGCACCCGCGGCAACGGCCGTGGCGCGCCCGGGTCGGCCCACCGCCTTGGGACTTGCGGCGGTCTATCTGCTTTATCTGCTGGCCGCCGGCTTCGGGCGCTGGATGATGGTGATCCCCGACATCCCGATCACGGTCTGGCCACCCAATGGCGTCATCCTTGCCATGTTGCTGACCAGCCCGCGGCAAAGCTGGCCGTGGTGGATCGCGGTGGCGGCACTGGGCGAGCTGACCGGCAACGCGCTGTGGTTCGGCAACCCGCTGCTCTGGGCACTGGGCTATGTCGGGGCGAATGCCGCGGCAGTTCTGGTGGCGGCCCTGTTGCTGGCGCCGTATCTCGGCGCACCGATTCGCCGGATCGACACGCTACGCCAGGTCCTGGCGCTGCTGGCAATCGGCGTGTTGGGCGCGCCGGTGATCAGCGCCACTCTCGGCAGCGCCATTGATGCACTTGTCGGCAAGAATCCTTTTGCCACCACCTGGCCCGTCTGGTGGCTGGGCGATGCCACCGGCATTCTGATCGCCACGCCGTTGGTGATTTCCGCCCACAACATCTGGCGCGAGCGTCCGCGGCCCGACAGCGCGCAGCTGCTCGAGGGGGCGGTGATCGGCCTGCTGCTTTTCGGGCTCACCTCGTGGGAAATGAGCACCGGCGCGGCGCATGCCTTTCTCTTGCCGCTGCCGGTTCTCTGGGCCGCCTTGCGGTTCGAATTCCGTGGCGCAACGCTGGCCGTTCTGGCGCTGGCGGTGGCCATCGCCGCCCATGCGCAGACCTTTGAGATCGCCGCGGTCTCGCCTTCGGGGCCGGTGCTGCCGCACACCCGGATGCAGGTGCTGTTGCTGGTCGCCGCCGCGACCGGGGTAATTGTCGCCGCAATCACCAGGCAGCAACGCCGGGCCGTTGCCGAACTGGCCGAGGTCAATGCCGCGCTCGAGGTGCGGATGGCCGAGCGCACCCGCGCCATCGAGGCCGCCGAAGAGCGGTTTCGCGCCACCTTTCAGAATGCCGGCGTCGGCATCAGCATCGTCGGCGGCAATGGCGTGCTGCTGCGCGTCAACGAAAGCCTGGCGCGGATGCTGGGCCGCGAGGTGTCCGAGATGGAGGGCGAGGCGCTTGACGATTTCACCCATCCCGACGATCTCACCCTGAACCACGAGGCCTGGAGCCGGCTGGCCTCGGGCGCGGCGGATGAATACGATCTTGAAAAGCGTTACCTGCATCGCGATGGCGCGGTGGTCTGGGGCCACACAACGGTCAGCTGTGTGCGCCATTCCGACGGCCGCATCGCCTATCTGATCAAGATCATTCAGGACATTACCGCCCGGCGCCGCTCTGACGAGGCGCGGCAGATGCTGATGCGCGAGGTCAACCACCGGAGCAAGAACCTGTTGTCCATCGTCCAGGTGATCGCCCGCCAGACCGCGGCGCATTCGCCCGAGGGGTTCGTCAAGATCTTTGGCGAACGGTTGCAGGCGCTGGCGGCCAATCAGGATCTGCTGGTCAACAACGAATGGCAGCGCATCAACCTCTCCGATCTGGTGACCAGCCAGCTCAGGCATTTCGGCACCATCGGCAGCCGCGTGATGATTTCGGGCCCGCCGGTGGTTCTGCCGCCGGCGGCGGCCCAGACCCTGAGCATGGCGCTGCACGAACTGGCCACCAACGCCGCCAAATACGGCAGTCTCAGCAATGAGGCCGGCCGGGTCGACATCGGCTGGGAGATCGACGGAAGCACGTTTCGCATGAATTGGCGGGAAACCGGCGGGCCGGAGGTCTGCCCGCCCCGGTCCAAGGGTTTCGGCTCGACCGTTCTCGACACGATGACCGCCTCGTCGATGTCGGGCGAAGTGCGGATCGACTATGCGCCACAGGGATTGGAATGGGAGCTGCGCTGCCCCCGCTCGGCCCTGGAGCAAGGGGCTGAAACGGGGCGTTTCGAGTAAAACTCAGCTAATACGTATACGTTTTTGGCAAAATATCTTGCAACTACTCTGAAAATGTATCCATAAAGTGCCGTCACGACCTGAACGGAACTTGCCATGGTTTCAGCGCTTACCGATCCAGCCTCGCTGGCCGCGATTGCCTTGGCCCTTCTGGCCGGTGGCATGCTCAAGGGCGCACTCGGCTTGGGCGCGCCGGTGATCGCGGTGCCGGTGATGGCCTCGTTCTTTGACGTGAAGCTGGCGGTGGCGCTGATGGTCCTGCCGAATTTCACCACCAATGTCTGGCAGCTCCGGGCGTTCGGCCGGGCGCGGCTTCCGGGGCGATTTCCCTGGGTCTTTGCCGGCGCCGGGGCGGCCGGGGTGGGCCTTGGCACGCTCATGCTGGTCTGGCTGAGCTCCGACACGCTCAAACTCATCCTGTCAGGGGCGGTGCTGGCCTATATCGGCCTACGGTTGCTGAGCCCGGCCTTCGCCCTTTCTTCCGCACGGGCCAACCGGCTGGCGGCGCCCATGGGCGCGCTCGGTGGGGTGCTGCAAGGTGCTGCCGGGATCTCGGCGCCGGTCTCGGTGAGCTTTCTCAATGCGATGCAACTGTCGCGACCGGTCTTCATTCCGACGATCTCGCTGTTCTTTGCCGCCACCACCGCGGTGCAGGTGCCGCTGTTGCTGGCTGCCGGCGTGATGACCCCGACGATCCTGTTGATCGGTGTCACCGCGCTGGTGCCGCTGTTTCTCGGCATGCGGATCGGTGGCTGGCTGGCCAAGTCGATCTCGGCCCGGAGCTTTGATCGGCTGATCCTGCTGATGTTGGCGGCATTGACGATCAAGCTCTCGACCGACGCGCTGTTGTAAGGCCTTGCGGCGGCGCACTGGCTTGCCCGGCGTCTTTACGGGCCTGCGGCGATCTGGGCCTCGACGGCGTGGAAATGATGCACCGGGCCGTGCCCTTCGCCCACATCGAGCCTGTCGGCGCCGCCGATGGCACCGGTGATATAGGCCTTGGCACGGCGCACCGCATGTTCGAGCGGGTGGCCCCGGCCCAGCCGCGTGGCAATGGCCGAGGACAGGGTGCAGCCGGTGCCATGGGTGTTGCCGGTGGCGATGCGCGGCGCCTCGAGCCAGATGTCAGCCGCCGAGGTGACCAGCAGGTCAGGACAGATCTCGCCGGCCAGGTGCCCGCCCTTGAGCAGCACCGCCCCCGACCCGAGCGCCAGCAGGGCCCGGGCCTGGGCGTGCATGTCCTCGCGGCTTTGGGCTTCGGCCTGGCCCAGCAGGTCGGCCGCCTCCGGCAGATTTGGCGTGACCAGCGCCGCCCGTGGCAGCAGCGTCTCGCGCAGGGCCATGACCGCTGTTTCGGCCAGAAGTCTGTCGCCGCCCTTGGCCACCATCACCGGGTCGAGCACGATCGGGCAGGCCAGCCCCTCGAGCGCGCCGGCCACGGCCCGGGTCAGCGCCACGTCGCCCAGCATGCCGATCTTGACCGCGTCGATGCGCACATCCGCGCGCAGCGCCGCGATCTGCGCCAACAGCATGTCGGGCGGACAGAGATGCACCGACGAGACCCCCCGCGTGTTCTGCGCGGTCAGCGCCGTGATGGCGGTCATCGCATAGCCGCCATTGGCCGAGATCGCCTTGATATCGGCCTGAATGCCAGCGCCGCCGGAACTGTCGGATCCGGCAATCGAGAGAATGTTGGGGATCATCAAAGCGCTCCTCATCTGCACCGGCAGAAGAGAGGATTGCAAAAGCCGGAACCTGCACCCCGGGGATTTGCGCGCCTTCCTCCGCCGGCATTATCCGGGTCAGGTTCCAAGGGTACATCTCAGCCCGTTTCCGGGCGCCCCTGTCGCAGTTGTAGCGGCATCGCATCGACGCATGGTGAGGTCAAGTGTGATGGGGCTTCAGCTTGCCAGCCCCAGGCGTTCCGATGACCCGACAAGGTGGCGGGTCATCGCGTCACATGCGCCCTGTTCATCTTGCGCCTCGACGCAGTCCAGAATGACCTGATGCTCTTGCGCTGCGATTTTCGTCGTCTCTTCAAAGATCTGTTTGTCTATGGCCAGGGCGATGCTGTTCTTGAGGGTTTGATCGATGTACGAGATGAACAACACCAGAAACGGGTTTTGGCTGGCTGCGGCAAGCGCCCGGTGAAAGCCGAAATCCGCTTCGATATAGCTTTCCGGGCTGGCCGTTTCGCTTTCCATGTCGTCGATCAGGGCGCGCAGCTTGGCCAGATCCTGCTCGCTGCGAAACTGCGCCGCCAGTCGCGCGGTCTGGCTCTCGAGGATATTTCGCACCTGGTACAGATGCCGGAAATCCTCGGGCTGGGACATTTGTTCCTCTGTGATGGACAGGAACCGGTTCTTGTCGGGCGCGCTGACAAAAACGCCGACACCCTGCCGCGAGGACAGCAACCCCTCGTGGCGCAGGCGCGACACCGCTTCACGCACCACGGCGCGGCTGACATCGTAGCGTTCGCAAAAGGCGCGTTCGGTCGGAAGCTTGTCTCCGGCAGCGAGTTCGCCCGACAGGATTTGTTCACGCAGGGCATCCGCCAGCATGGTTGGCAAATCGGCGCGGGAGGCGCGCAACGGCATCTTTGTGGTTCCCGGGTCCTCTGTCATTCGCCTGTCCTGACTAAACGCCCAACTTGATGTTAAGCCCCCCATCAATAACGAAATCGGCCCCGGTGTGAAACGCGCTTTCCGGGCCGGTCAGGTAAGAGACCAGGGCGGCGATTTCTTGCGTGGTGCCGACGCGCCCCACGGGATGGGCGTCGCCAAAGCCCTGCATGGTTGCCGCCGGGTCGCCATCGGCGGGTGTCAATTCGCGCGCGGCGAATTCCAGCAGGGGGGTCCGAACCGAGCCGGGGGAAGCGGAGTTGACCCGGATGCCATCACGCGCAGCATCCACCGCAAGGGCGCGCGTGAAGGCATGTATCGCGCCTTTGCTGGTCGCGTAGCCCAGCACGTTGTTCTGACACCTGTGCCCCTGCACCGAGGCAAAATTGACAACCGAGGCGGCGCCGGCCTTTTTCAGCAGCGGGTACAGGAAGTGCGCCATGTTGAAATACCCGCCAAGATTCACACCGATCACCCTTTGCCAATCGGCGGGGGTGGTGGTTTCGATTGTGCCGTAGGGTTGAATTCCGGCACAATTGATCAGGGCGTCCAGCTTGGGGATACGCGCGATCAATGATGCGGCAAACTGCGCAACGGCCCGATCATCCGAAACGTCGAGTTCGACAACAGCTGCCTCGGGCAGGGCCTCTTTGGCGACTGAATTGTCCTGAGCGTCGACGCCGCAAAGCGTGACCGCAAAGCCATCCTGGACAAGCCGCCGGGCCACGCCCAGGCCGATCCCGGCGGTTCCGGTGACAACGGCGTATTTTTCGACTGATCGGGCCATGATCACGCGCCCTTTCTCATCTTGAGGACGCCATCCTGCACCAAGCGGTCGACGATGATGGCAACGATAAGGACGAGGCCCTGAGCCACAAACTGCCAGAAGGGTTCGACACCCGCAAGGTTCAGCCCGTTTGCCAGCACACCGATAATCAGAGCGCCGATGACCGTGCCAAGGATACGACCCTCGCCACCCGACAGGCTGGTGCCGCCAATGATGATTGCGGCGATCACCTGAAGCTCAAATCCCACCCCGATATTGGGATCCCCGGAGCCCACGCGCGAGGACAGCACGACACCGGCGAGCGCGGCGGTCATGCCGCACATGACATAGAGCCAAAGCAGGGTCCGTTTGATGTTGATCCCGGACAAGCGCGCGGCCTCTTCGTTGCCGCCGATGGCATAGATCCGTTTGCCGAAGGTGGTGTAACTTGTCATCACATAGAACACCGCCACGACGATGCCCGCAATGACGATCGGCATCGGTAATCCCAGGACCTTGGCGGTTCCCAGAAAGCTCCAGCCGGATGGCAGGCCGACCAGAATGGCGCTGGGGCTGATCAGATACGCTGCGCCACGGGCAATATTCAGCATGCCGAGCGTCACGATGATCGGGCTGACGGCAAGCCCGGCGATGATCACGCCGTTTACGGCACCGACCGCCGCACCAAACAGAACCGCCAGCAGGAATGCGAGATACAGGGGCACGCCCGCCACGGCGAGCGAACCGGCGATTACCGAAGAGGCCGCCAACACGCTTCCGACTGACAGATCGAGCCCACGGGCAATCATAACCGTTGTCATGCCGCAGCTTGCGATGATGACAGGCGCCGCATTGCGCATCACGTTCTGAAAATTCGACACCGTCAGAAACCGGTCGGTCAGAGTGGCAAAGACACCGCACATCAAGACGAGCACGGCCAGCGTCGCGGCGGTCAGCACCATATTGCGGTTCGATAGGAATTTCTGGCCCATTCCGGCGGTGGAATGGGGCGTTGCGACATCGCTCATGGATGTTCTCCTGTCAGAATAGGGGTCGCAGCATGAAGCATTGACAGTTCGATGACCTGTTCTTCGGTTGCGTCACCGGAAAGCCCGCCGACGATTTCGCCGCTGTTCATGACGACGATACGATCCGCCAGCCCAAGCAGTTCGGGTAGCTCCGACGAGACAAAGACAACCGCGAGCCCTTGCTCGGCGAGGTCGTGAATGATCTGGTAGATTTCCTTTTTCGCGCCGACATCGACGCCGCGCGTGGGTTCATCCAGCAAAAGAACCCGCGTCTGACTGAGAAGCCATTTGCCGACGACGACCTTTTGCTGGTTGCCGCCGCTTAACGCGGAAATGGATTGTGTGACCGAAGCCGTGCGGACGCCCAGCATCTCGATGATCTTCTGGATCGCGTCCGGTCTCGGGCCGTCGTGGGCCCGGCGATTGACATATTGATCCCAGATGATCGCGGTATTGTCCGCCACCGAGAGAACCGGCACGATCCCGGCACTGCGGCGTTCCTCCGGCACCATGGCAAACCCGGCCTCGATTGCGGCGGGGATGGAATTGGGCGGCACGGGCGCGTTTTCGACCGTGACCGTGCCGCTGCTGACCCGGTCCGCGCCAAAGATCGCCCGCAGCAATTCCGTGCGCCCCGAGCCGACCAGCCCGGCAATGCCGAGTATCTCGTTCCGGCGAACCGTCAGATCGATATTGCGGATATGCGCATTGGACAGGCCGCGCACTTCCAGGACCGGAGCGCCGGGCTGGCTGTCACGCGCGGGGAAAAGCGTGTCGAGCTTGCGGCCCACCATCATCCTGACCAGGTCCTCGGGCGTCGCCGCGCCACGCGTGACGGTCCCGACCCTGTGGCCGTCCTTGAACACGGTGATGCGGTCGCCAAGCTCGTCGATTTCCCGCATCTTGTGGGACACGTAGATGATCCCCTTGCCCGCCGCGCGCAGCCGGTCGATGACCTTGAAGAGCTTCCTGACTTCGGCTTCTTCCAGGGGGGAGGTCGGTTCATCCATGATGATCAGGCGCGCGTTCTGCCGCAGCGCCTTGGCAATCATCACCGCTTGCCGCTGGGCCGCCGAAAGATCACGGGCCTGCTGGCTGGCGCGCAGCTCTGAAAATCCGATGCTGTCCAGCAGGTCCTGCGCCAGGACATCCGCCGCCTTGCTGTCGAAAAACCCAAATCGTCCCGGTTCATCCCCCAAGAGGATGTTTTCCGAAACCGAAAGGCCATCGACAACCGCCAGTTCCTGAAAGATGCAGGCCACTCCGGCGGCCTGGGATTCCTGCGGATTGGCAAAGGACATCGCCTTGCCATTGACCTCGAATGTGCCGGCATCGGCCTCTTGGACGCCAGCGAGGATCTTGACCAGCGTGGATTTCCCGGCGCCGTTTTCGCCGATAAGGCAGTGTACTTCACCTGCGAAAAGGTCGAAGTCCACGCCACTCAATGCCTGTACCCCGGGAAAGGATTTGCCCAGACCAGTGGCTCTCAGCAATGGTGAAAGGCCGGGATCAACCGGCTCCGAATGTTGCACGGGCAATGCTCCTGCATTCAAATGTCTGGAAGGCGGGGCGGCGCAATGACACCGCCCCTTTGGATAACTTAGCGGGGGTATTGCTGAGCCAACCAGCTTTCGATCCCGTCCTCGGTCGGAATGATGGGCGGATAGCCGACCACGACCTGGGTGGTCTCATCCGCCTCGCCCTCGATCGTCGCGGCCAGCAGGTTGAAGGCGGCCAGGGAAAAGTCGTAGGGACCATATCCGCTTTCGGCCTTGAGCGGGGACACCGGATTGCCAAGCTCGCCCATGATCGGTTCGGACCCGTCGACCGAGGCAAGCGCGCCCCATTCGTCGGAATATTTGCCGACCGCTTTCAAGGCGGCCACGGTGCCCAACGAGCTGTCGTTGTTGATGCCGAAGATCACGTTGATGTCGGGATGGGCCTGCAACAGGTCCGATGCGGCGGCATTGGCCTTGTCGATCACCCCGCCGCCGTTGACGGCCTGGGCCACACGCGCCTCGGGCATCAGGGAAAGAAAGCCATAGAGAAACCCGTTCTTACGATCCTGAACCTGAAGCAACTCGGGTTGGTCGACGATGCCGATCACCGGGTCGCGTTCGGGAAACTTGGCCTGGAAGTACCGGGCGAGGTTGCAGCCGACGATGCGCGGGCCGTCGAAATCATTCGCGAAAACGCGGGGCGCAACCATTTCCGCCGGCTGCACATTATAGGTCACGACTTTCAACCCGGCATCCAGCATGCGCTTGACCTGTGGTACTGAAGCGGCGCTGTCGAGCGGCGCAAAAGCCACGCCGTCGGGCGCATATGAGATGATGTCGTCCACCATGCGCTGAACCGTTCCGGCATCAAACCGGCCGTCAAACACCCGCAGCTCGAAGTCGTATTTTTCCGCCAGCGTTTCCCAGTGGTTCGCAATGGCCTGGAAATAGGGATGGCCGAGGCTCATGACGCTCATGGCAATGCGCTTGCCGGTCAGGGCGCTGGCCTCGGGCTCTGTCAGCCACATGCCGGGAGCCGATGCGTAGCCGGTGAACCCCGATACAGCGCCGGGGATGTCGGCCACCGCGGCCTTGTCAATCGGCTCGCAAAGGTCCGTCGAAAAGGTGCTTGCAGCCGTTTCAACCGCGGTTTCGGCCGCGGCTTGTGCCCCCAAGGTGCAAAGCAGCACCGCGCTGCCCCGCAGGGCGCGCGTCAATACATTCCAAGTCATTCTGTCCTCCCGTTTCAGGTTTGAAGCGTCGAGATTCGAGCTTGAATGTCGTCGCCTCTGTGGTAGGGTTATCAGACAACTGATAACCCGTCAACAAGTCCTGAAGAACTGGCGCTTTCCACCTTTGTCGCTTGCCGACGATCAGAACGGCCCGCCTCATGTGTGTTCTGTTCCGCGCCGCCAGCGCACCTCAGGCTGACAACCGAACAGGAAAGCCATGCCCCGTTTTGCTTGCAATGAAGACCTCCGGCGCGCCGCGCGCCGCAGGGTGCCGAAAATGTTCTATGACTACGTCGACGGCGGGTCGTGGACGGAAAGCACCTATCGCGCGAACGCCGGGGATCTGGCCGACATCAAATTAAGGCAGCGCGTTGCCAGGGACGTCTCGACCCGGACTGCAAAGGGCCGGATGGTCGGTCAGGATGTGCGGATGCCGGTTGCGATGGCGCCGACGGGGTTGACTGGAATGTTCTGGCCGAACGGCGAAGTACATGCCATGCGCGCCTGTGAGGAATTCGGCGTGCCCTATTGCCTGTCGACGGTTTCCATCGCTTCGCTCGAAGAGGTGGCGCAACATGCGACGTCGCCGTTCTGGTTCCAGCTTTACGTCATCCGCGACCGGGATTTTATCGAACGCCTGTTGCAGCGCTGTGAAGCGGTCGGGATCGACACCATAGTCTTGACGCTGGATTTGCAGATGGTCGGCCAGCGCAACAAGGACATCCACAACGGGTTGTCATCCCCGCCGGCGCCGACGCTTCGCAACCTTCTGAACCTCGCCACCAAGCCGCAATGGTGCTGGGACATGATGCGCCACCGACAGGTGCAGTTCGGCAATATTCATGGCCATGTCGCGGATGTCGGCAGCAGCAAAACCCTGGCGAAATGGACGGACAGCCAATTCGATCCGACGTTGAACTGGGATGACGTCAAGTATTTCCGCGATCGCTGGAAGGGAAGGCTGATCCTCAAAGGCATCATCGACCCGGAGGATACGGAACTGGCCTGTCAAACCGGGTGTGACGCGATCGTCGTTTCCAATCACGGGGGACGCCAACTCGATGGCGCCGCGTCGACGATCCACGCGCTGCCCTCGGTGGTCGAGGCCGCCAAGGCGCGAACGGATATCCTGATCGATGGTGGCTTCACGAGCGGGCAGGACGTGTTCAAGGGCCTGGCTTATGGTGCGTCCGGCGTGATGATGGGCCGATCGATGCTCTACGGGCTGGGCGCCGCAAAACAGGCCGGCGTGGTCAAGGCGCTGGACCTCATCCGGCATGAGCTGGAAACGACGATGGGTCTGTGTGGCGTCAACCGTATCGAGGAAATCGGACGGCACAATATCCTCGCCGTG
This sequence comes from Marinovum sp. PR37, assembly GCF_028807375.1. Taxonomy (NCBI): domain Bacteria; kingdom Pseudomonadati; phylum Pseudomonadota; class Alphaproteobacteria; order Rhodobacterales; family Roseobacteraceae; genus Marinovum; species Marinovum sp. PR37. The sequence continues at coordinate 39,816 of NZ_JARAML010000029.1, forward strand.
GCTTAGCTTTGCGGCCAATGATTGGGAATGCCGGATCAGCCGGTGATGGGGCATCCGGCTAACCGGAGCCCCTGTAATCGTTGCTAGGGGCGGGCTCTGCCCTGGCAATTTCCACTTTGTTCGGGGCGTGGTCATAAGAGTCACGCAGCCGCTCTCAGTCCCTGTGCCGGTTTCATTCCGCCGTTTCGCGACGGCCCGGAGGGCATTGCCAGCCCGTTTGCCTTTGGCTGGAAGTTACCAGCTCGGCGACGGTCAGACGGCCGCTTCAGGCGCTTAGGCAGCTCCTCGACATCTGCCTTGCCCACCGCGAAGCGGCGGAAGGAAAAGACGGCATTGGCGACGATCCCGGGAGGGCAGCGGTAGCCTTGCAGGCGCGGCATCGTGGGCGTGATCTCCATCCCGGCCACTTTGGCGAAAGGCCGTGGGCCAACAGGCTGGCGATGCCTTCCCCCGCCGTCCTTTGCGCTGTCGTTCTCAATTTGCTTTTCTCCCAGAATTTTCTGAGGTACGTATGTCAAAATCTGGGTTCGCTCCTGGCTTTGGGCATCGCGCGGCAAAGTCAGGGCAAAAGACAGGGGGCAGGACAGAATGATAGTGATCGGGTTGGATCTCGGAACATCGGGCATCAAGGCCTTGGCGATCGATGACGACCAGTCGATCCTGGCGGAAGCCAGCGCGGAGTTGTCGGTCGACCGGCCGCATGACGGCTGGTCCGAACAGAATCCGGCGGATTGGATCGCCGCCACCGAAACGGCAATCGCCGCGCTTCTGGACAGGATCGACCCCGGCGCCGTACGGGGCATTGGCCTTTCGGGGCAGATGCATGGCGCGACGCTGCTTGATGCCTCCGACAAGGTGCTGCGCCCCTGCATGCTGTGGAATGATACACGCAGCCATGCCGAGGCCGCGGCGTTCGATGCCGATCCGCAGTTTCGCGAGATCACCGGCAACATCGTCTTTCCGGGCTTCACCGCGCCCAAGCTCGACTGGGTGCGCCGCCACGAGCCGCATGTCTTCGAGAAGATCGCCAAGGTGCTGCTCCCCAAGGACTACCTGCGGCTCTGGTTGACCGGGGAGCATGTCTCGGAGATGTCGGATGCGGCCGGGACCGGCTGGCTGGACGTCGCCGCGCGCGATTGGTCCGACCCGCTGCTCGGCGCGACGGGGCTTGATCGCGCGCAGATGCCGAGGCTGGTCGAAGGTTCTGAGGTCTCCGGCAAGCTGCGGCCGGAGATCGCCGCGCGCTGGGGGCTCGCCGAAGATGTCGTCGTCGCGGGCGGGGGCGGTGACAATGCGGCCTCGGCGGTTGGCATGGGTGTTGTGGAGACGGGCACGGCTTTCGTATCGCTGGGAACGTCCGGCGTGCTCTTTGCCGCGACACAAGGATTTAACCCGAACGCGGAGAGCGCCGTCCACAGCTTTTGCCACGCGCTGCCGGACCGCTGGCACCAGATGGGGGTTATCCTCGCCGCCGCTGACGCGATGAACTGGTTCTCCGGCGTGCTCGGCAGCCCGGCCGCCGCGCTGACCGCGGATCTGGGGGAACTTCGCGCGCCGTCACGCACGCTGTTCCTGCCCTATCTCGGGGGCGAGCGGACGCCGCACAACGACGCGCATGTCCGCGCGTCCTTCCTGCACATGGGGCATGACACCGACCGTCGGGCGCTGGTGCGCGCGGTGCTGGAGGGCGTGAGCTTCGCGATCCGCGACAGCCGCGACGCGCTGGCCTCGACCGGTACACGGTTTGACCGGTTGATCGGCGTCGGCGGCGGCACGCGCTCGGAGTACTGGCTGAAGGCCATCGCGACGGCGCTCGACCTGCCGGTCGAACTGCCGGTGGCGGGCGATTTCGGCGGCGCGTTCGGCGCGGCGCGCCTTGGGTTGATGGCGGCAAGCGGGCAGGGGGCCGAGATCGCGACGCCGCCTGCGATCTCGCGGGTGGTGGAGCCCGAGCGCGACTTGGCCACAGCCTTCTCGGAGGCGCACGGCCGCTACAAGGAGAGCTACGCTGCGCTCAAGGCGCTGAGCCGCGGCTAAGGTGTTCGAGGCGCGCGCGGGGACGCAATGCCGCGTCGCGTTCCCCGGGCCCCTCGCAATTTGTCGATCTGTCGGCGCTGGTCTATCCGGAGGCCGAAGCAAACCAAGGGAGCTGTCATATGTCGCGACCGACCGTGCATGACGTGGCGCGTGTCGCCAATGTTAGTCTTTCCACCGTCGACCGGGTTCTAAACGGGCGGACGGGCGTGCGCGCAGCGACCGAGGAGCGGGTGCGCACGGCGATGAAGCAGCTCGGTTATGAGCGCGATATCATGGCCGCCAACCTGTCGCGCAAGCGGAACTACAATATTCATTTCGTGATCCCGGATGGCCCCAACAGCTTCATGCGCAATTTGGCGGCCGAACTGGAGACGCATGCGCAGGTCGCCCTGCGTGACCGCACCGAGATCAGCGTCTCGCTGGTGCCGCCCTTTGATGGCCGCGGTCTGGCTGCGGCCTTGCGGCGCGCCCGAGAGGCCAAGGTCGACGGGGTGGTGATGGTTGCCACTGAATCGGCAGAGGTCCGGCAGGCGGTCCTGGAGTTGCGCGCTGCCGGGATACAGGTCGTCACGCTGGTGTCCGACCTTTCGGCCTCGGCGCGCGGGCATTTTGTGGGGATCGACAACGTCGCAGCGGGGCGCACCGCCGCCGGGCTTCTGGGCCGGTTCTGCCAGGCGCGCCCCGGGCGTATTGCCATCGTCGCCGGTTCGATGTTGGTACGTGACCATGTCGAGCGCAGGCTCGGCTTCGAGCAGGTCATGCATGCGGATTTCCCGACCCTTGAGGTGCTGGCGCCCGTCGAGGGCGGCGATGAGGCGGCGCGCGTTGACAGGCTTTTGACTGACGTGCTTCAAGCATACCCCGATGTTGTCGGTGTCTATAGCCTCGGCGGCGGCAATCGCGGCTTGCGAAAGGCGCTGGACAGGATCGACGCTGCTGACCGGCCCCGCGTGGTCGTGCATGAGCTGACCGAGCAATCGCGGACGGCGTTGCAAGACGGGGTGTTCGACGCCGTTTTGCAGCAAGATATACACAAAGAGGTGACGAGCGCGCTCGTCATCATGCGCAACCTGATCGAGGCGGTGCCGACAGATCCGCGCACCGGCCTCATCCATACCGAGATCTTCCTCCGCGACAACCTGCCCTGACGCGTGTTTGGCAGCGAAAGCGTTGCACACGTCATTTTTTTGACGTACGTTAGTCAAACACAGCAGAATCGGGGTCAGGAGGATCCCGAGATCGGCAAAATTCCGGGAGGATTATCGATGAAAGTGATGTCAACTGCCCTGGTGGCAATCGCAGCTTGGAGCGGTACGGCTCTGGCGCAGGAGGAGATCCGCGTGCTGCGGGTTCAGCCGAGCGATCCCGAGCAGGCCTTTTATGAGCGCGCAGAGGCGGCCTATGAGGCGCAAAACCCCGGTGTTGACGTGGTGTTCGAATACATCGCCAATGAGGCCTACAAATCCAAGCTGCCGACGTTGCTGCAATCCAATGCCCGGCCCGACATCTTTTATAGCTGGGGCGGCCAGACGCTTGTCGAGCAGGCCGAGGCCGGCTTTCTAAAAGATATCTCCGGCGAGATCACCGAAGAGGTGCGTGCCACCTTCCCCGAGGCCGCGCTGACCGCCTATTCGGTGGATGGCGCGTTGCACGGCCTGCCGCTCTATGCCACCGAGGTGGTGTTCTGGGTCAACACCGCGCTGACCGAGCAGGCGGGCGTCGACCACACTGCGATCAAGACCTGGGATGACCTGCTGGCCGCGGTGCAGACCATGAAGGACGCCGGGGTCACCCCGATTGTAGTCGGCGGTCAGGACAAGTGGCCTTTGCACTTTTACTGGAGCTACCTGGCCTTGCGCGAGGGTGGCGCCGATGTCGTGACTGCGGCCATGGAGGGCGCGGATGGCGGTTTCGAAGCCGAACCCTTCATCGCGGCTGGGGCCGATTTCCAGAAGCTGACCGACCTCGAGCCCTTTCAGCCGGGGTTCATGGGCACCACCTATGAAACCGCCAGCGGCATGTTTGCCGACGGCAAGGGCGCGCTGCACCTGATGGGGGACTGGGATTACCTGCCAATGCGCGGCCGGTCGCAGAGCGGCGAGGGCCTTCCCGACGAGCAGCTGGCGATCATCTCCTTTCCTGCGGTCGCCGACCCGGTGTCCGAGGGCGGCGACAACGTCACCCTGGGCGGCATGAACGGCTGGGCCGTGACCTCGGACGCGGCGCCCGGGACGGTCGACTTCCTGACGTTCCTGCTCAACCGCGACCACCAGGAAGAGGTCGCGCGTGAAGGTATCTTCATCCCGATCGTGAAGGGTGCCGAGCAGGCCCTGGAAAATCCGTTCTTCCAGCAGGTTGCGCAGGACATCGCCGCCTCGAGCTATCACCAGATCTTCCTCGACCAGTTCCTTGGGGCTTCGGTGGGCGCCACGGTGAACGACATCTCGGCCGATCTGGCGCAGGGCGCCATCACGCCCGAGGACGCGGCGGCGCAGGTCCAGGAGGCCTGGGAGTTCCGCTGAGGGTTCCCCCTCCGGCGCGCGTTCCCATGGTGCTCCCCGGAGCGCGCGCCACCTTCTTACCGATACGGAGACGCATTCCATGCAAATGCTCGATGCTCGCTCGCCAGCGTCGCCGCGCCCCGCGCGCCGCATCTGGCGCGGCGCCGGTTCCAGCCGCTTCGCCGCCATCGCGATCCTTCTGCCGCCGGCGCTGATCCTGTTCAGCCTGTTCGTGATCCTGCCGCTCACCGAGTCGGGCTACTATGCCTTCTTCGACTGGAACGGCTATGGCACGCCGCAGGACTATGTGGGGCTGCGCAACTTCGAGCAGATCGCGGGCCACAGCGTGTTCCACACCGCGATCGGCAATACCACAAAGATCGTCGCGATCTCGCTCTTCATCCAGATGCCGCTGGCGCTGTTTCTCGCCCTGCTGATCTATCGCAAGACGCCGACCAACGCGGTGTTCCGGCTCATCTTCTTTGTGCCCTACATCCTGGCCGAGGTGGCCGCGGGCCTGATCTGGAGCTTCGTCTTCGACGGCAATTATGGCGTCACAGCTGCAATCGCGCGTTCCTTTGGCCAAGAAAGCTTCTTCATTCTTGCCGACCGCGACTGGGCCTTTGTCGCGGTGATGACGGTGATCGTCTGGAAATACTTCGGCTTTCACATGATGATCTATATCGCGGCCCTGCAAGGTGTGCCCGAGGACCTGATCGAAGCGGCCAAGATCGAAGGCGCGAAGCGGTCGCAGATCGTGCGCTACGTGCAGATCCCGCAGATCCGTCCGGCCATCATCGTCAGCGCCTTTTTTGCGATCATCGGGGCGTTGCAGGTCTTTGACGTGATCATTCCGCTGACCAACGGCGGTCCGTCGAACCAGACCCACACCATCGTCACCTATCTCTACAGCTTCGGCCTGACGCGACTGAAGATCGGCTTTGGCAGCGCCGTGGGCGTGCTGCTCTTCTTTGCCGCGATCCTCGTGGCGGTCTTCTACCAGCGCATCTTCATGAAAGGATCACGGGCATGAGCCGGTCGCATTTCTGGCGCAACTTCGCGCGCGTCGCGGTTCTGTGCGTGGTGGCGAGCTTCGTGCTGGCACCGATGCTGGCCACCGCACTGGGCGGCTTCAAGAGCAACGCCGAGATCCGCATGAATGCCTTCGCACTGCCACAGGACTGGGACGTCAGCTTTTACGGTGCGATCCTCGCTGACCCCGCGTTCTGGCGCTACCTCGGCAATTCGCTGCTGATCTCGACCGGCACCGTGGCACTGACGCTGCTGGTCGGAGCGGCGGCGGCCTATGTCTTCGCGCAGATCCGCTTTTTCGGCTCGCGCATGCTGTTTTCCTACATGCTACTGGGGCTGATGTTTCCCTTTGCGACAGCGATCCTGCCCTTGTTCATCAAGGTGCGCGATATCGGCCTGCTCGACACCTACTGGGCGGTGATCCTGCCGCAGACGGCCTTTGGTCTCTCTCTGGCGATCCTGTTGTTCCGGACGTTCTTCGAACAATTGCCCAAGGAGCTGTTCGAGGCGGCGCGGATCGACGGTTGCGGTTACGTGCGCTTTTTCTTTCGGATCACCCTGCCGCTCTCGACTCCGATCCTCGCGACCGTGGGCGTCTTCGTTTTCGTGCAGAGCTGGAACAACTTCCTGCTGCCGCTGGTGGTGCTGAACTCGCGCGAGGCCTTCACCTGGCCCTTGGGCATGATGCAGTTCCGTGGCGAATACGTCACCGAATGGAACCGCACATTGGCCTTCGTGACGCTGACGATCCTGCCCGCGATCGTCTTTTTCCTCGCCGCCCAGAAATACATCGTCGCCGGCCTTACCGGCGGTGCCGTCAAGGGATGAGACTATGACTGAAATCCGCAACCCGATTCTGCCCGGCTTCAACCCAGACCCTTCTGTCCTGCGGGTGGGCGAGGACTACTACATCGCCACCTCGACCTTTGAATGGTACCCCGGCGTGCAGATCCACCATTCCCGCGATCTCGCGAACTGGCGGCTCGTCACCCGGCCGCTAACCCGTGCGGCACAGCTCGACATGCGCGGCGACCCGGATTCGGGCGGCATCTGGGCGCCCTGCCTGACCTATGCCGACGGGCTGTTCTGGCTCGTCTACACCGACGTGAAACGCCGCGACGGCGCGTGGAAGGACAGCCACAACTACGTTGTGACCGCACCTGCAATCGAGGGGCCTTGGTCAGACCCGGTGTACCTCAACTCTTCGGGCTTCGACCCGTCGCTGTTTCACGACGAGGACGGCCGCAAGTGGCTGGTCAACATGGTCTGGGACCACCGCCAGGAAGGCGGCGACAGGTTCGGCGGCATCCTGTGCCAGGAGTATTCGGTCGCCGAGAAGCGGCTCGTGGGCGAGGTGCGCAACATCTACCGCGGCTCCGACCACAAGCTCACCGAAGGTCCGCATCTCTACCGCCGCGACGGCTATTACTGGCTGCTGACCGCCGAGGGTGGAACCGGCTACGAGCATGCGGTGACCATGGCCCGCTCCCGCGATCTCTTCGGCCCGTATGAGACCGATCCGCAAAAGCACCTTCTGACGTCCAAGGACGCGCCGGAAGCCTATCTTCAGCGCGCCGGCCATGCCGATATCGTCGAGACGCAGGCCGGGGAACATTACCTCGTCCACCTGTGTTCGCGCCCGCTCGACGCGACGCGCGGGGATGCGCCGGGCCGGGTCGTGGGCATCCACGAGGAGGATGCGCGCCGCTCGCCTCTGGGCCGCGAGACCGCGATCCAGAAGCTGATCTGGGAGGCCGGGGAATTTCCGCGCCTGGCCCATGGTGGCTGTGTGCCGGCGCCGACTGCCCCCGCGCCGGATCTGCCCGAGCACCGGTTTGCGCCACCGACAGGCCGCACCGACTTCGCGCCGGGCGCGCTGCCGCCCGCGTTCCAATGGCTGCGCACGCCCGACAGCGCGCGGCTGTTCTCGCTCGACGCCCGTCCCGGCGCGCTGCGGCTCTTTGGCCGCGAAGCACCGGGATCGTTGTTCGAACATGCGCTGGTGGCGCGACGCCAGACCGACATCGCCTATGCCGCCGAGACCGAAATCGACTATGCCCCCGAGACCTACCAGCAGTTCGCCGGGCTGGTCGCATGGTACAACGGCTTCAAGTTCCACTACCTGGCGGTGACGGCGGGCGATGCGGGGCAGCGCCAGCTCACGGTGATGAGCTGTCCTGCCGACTGGCCGATGATGCGCATGGAACAGCCGCTTGCCGCCCCGATCGATCTGCCTGCGACGGGCCGGGTCCGGCTCGGCTGCGATGTCGACGGTATGACCCTGCGCTTTCGCTACGCCATCGAAGGCGGCGATTGGACCGATCTCGGCCTCGCGTTGGATCAATCCGCGATCTCGGACGAGGCGGGCAACGGGCCGGGCAACAATTTCACCGGCGCCTTTATCGGAATGGCGGCGCATGACACCTCGGGGCGCGGCCTTCACGCCGACTTCCTGCATTTTCAATACGAGCCCCGCTGATGGCGGGCCTGACAAGGAGGGCCTCTGATGGCTGACGTTCAACTGACGGGCATCACCAAGACGTTCGGCGCGGTGACGGTGATCCCCGATCTCAATCTCAGCGTGCCCGACGGCTCTTTCACGGTCTTGGTCGGCCCTTCGGGCTGCGGCAAGTCCACGCTTCTGCGGATGATTGCCGGGCTGGAGAGCCCCACCGCGGGCGGGATCCGCATCGGGGGCACCGATGTGACCGATGCCGAGCCTTCGGATCGCGGCATCTCGATGGTGTTCCAGTCCTACGCGCTCTATCCGCACATGACGGTGGCGCAGAACATCGACTTCGGCCTGCGCCTTGCCAAGGTGCCCGCGGCCGAACGGGCCGCCCGCGTCAGCGAGGCCGCGCGCATTCTGTCGCTCGAAGCCTATCTCGACCGCAAGCCGGGCCAGCTCTCGGGCGGGCAGCGTCAGCGCGTGGCGATCGGCCGGTCGATCGTGCGCCACCCGGAGGTGTTCCTGTTCGACGAACCGTTGTCCAACCTCGATGCGGCACTGCGGACGCAGATGCGTGTCGAGCTGGCGCAGCTGCACCAGTCGATCGGGGCGACGATGATCTATGTCACCCACGATCAGGTCGAGGCGATGACACTTGCCGATCAGATCGTGGTGATGAAGGACGGTCACATCGAGCAGGTCGGCGCGCCGATGGAGCTATACGACCGCCCGGCGTCCGAGTTCGTGGCGAGCTTCATCGGCTCGCCCAAGATGAACCTGCTGCCGGGGCGTGCCATCGCGCGCGACGACGTGAAGATCGCCGGCATCCGGCCCGAGCACTTGCATATCGAGAGCGAGGGACAATGGCGCGCCGTGGCCAAGGTCGTGGAGACCCTCGGGGCCGACACCATCGCCTATATGGATGCCGAAGGTCTGGGCGAAATCACGGTGCGGTTGCCGGGGCATATACGCCTCAAGGCGGGCGAGCGGCTGGCGCTGAGCCCGGAGGCGGCGAACCTGCATCTCTTCGGGCATGATGGCCGCCGCATGGAGCACTCGGCATGAGCGCTTTGGGAGTGGGCGTCGTCGGCTGCGGCGTCATCAGCGACATTTACCTGAAGAACGCGGCGGTGTTTCCGCAGTTCGAGATCCGCGCCGTCGCGGATCTGCGTGCCGAGGCGGCGCAGGCCAAGGCGGATGAATACGGCAGCGAGGCGATGACGGTCGAGGCGCTCTTGGCGCGCGACGACATCGATATCGTGCTCAATCTCACCATCCCCGCCGCCCATGCCGAGATCGGTCACCGGGCGCTGGAGGCGGGCAAGCACGTCTATTCGGAAAAGCCTCTCGCGGGGAGCTTCGAGGAGGCGCGCGCGCTCAACGCGGCGGCGGGTGCGGCGGGTCTGCGGTTGGGTTGCGCCCCCGACACCTTCCTTGGTGGCGCGCATCAGACCGCGCGGGCGCTGATCGATGCGGGGCGCATTGGGCGCGCCGTCGCGGGCACCGCGACCCTGATGCTGCCCGGCCACGAGGCCTGGCATCCGAACCCGGATTTCTACTACAGCCAGCCCGGCGGCGGGCCGATGATGGACATGGGCCCCTATTACATCACCGCCATGCTGAACCTGCTTGGCCCGATTGCGCGTGTGACCGCCTTAGGCGGCCGCGCGCGCGACAGCCGCGAGATTGCCACCGGCCCGCGGGCGGGTGCGCAAGTGCCGGTCGAGGTCGATACACACCTCGCGGGGGTATTGGAGTTCGCCCAGGGCGCGCTGGTGCAGATCGCCACGAGCTTTGATGTCCGCGCGCACCGGCACGGGCCGCTCGAGCTTTACGGGACCGAGGGATCGATGACGATCCCCGATCCCAATCGCTTCGACGGTACGGTCGAACTGTTCGAGACCGGCGAATGGCGGGATCAACCGATGCACCATGGCCATGGCGACGGCAATTTCCGCGGGCTCGGTCTGGCACAGATGGCAGAGGCCATCGGCTCGGGGCGCCCGCATTGCGCCAGCGGCGATCTGGCGCTGCACGCTCTCGAGGTGATGGAGGCCATGCACCTTGCGGCCCAAGAGGGCAGGGCGATCGAGATCACGACGCGCTGTGCGCGGCCCGCGCCGCTGGCAGCCGGTCTCGGCACCGGCGAAATCGCATTGCAGGAGGAGGCGGCATGAGCGCCAAGGCACTGATATTTTACGGCGGCTGGGAGGGGCACGAGCCCGAAGCTTGCGCCGCCATCGTCGAGGAGATGTTGCAGGCCGAGGGCTTCGACGTCCGGTCCGAGGCAGGCGTCGCGGTCTTGGGCGAGGCCGATCTGGCCCGCTTCGACCTGATCGTGCCGATGTGCACGCAGGTGAGCATCGACCAGGTGCCGCTCGAGCGGCTTTGCGCGGCGATCGAGGCCGGCACCGGGCTTGCGGGCTTTCACGGCGGCATGGGCGACACCTTTCGCGATGCGCCGGCCTATCAGTTCATGGCGGGCGGCCAATGGGTGGCCCATCCCGGCGATATCCTCGACTACCGCGTCGAGATCGCCCAGCCGCAGCACCCGCTGATGGAGGGGATCGACGATTTCGAGTATCGCTCGGAACAGTATTTCTTGCATGTCGACCCCGGCAACGAAGTGCTGGCGACGACCACGTTCGACGGCAGCCATGCGCCCTGGATCTCCGGCACCGTGATGCCGGTAGTCTGGACCCGTCGCCATGGGCGCGGCCGGGTCTTCTACTCGGCCTTGGGCCATCAGGCCTCCGAATTCACCAATCCCCAAATGCGCGAAATCCTTCGCCGCGGGCTGGTCTGGGCCAGCCGCTCCACAGACAGCCGAGAGACAGGCACATGAAAGACGAGAGCACCATGACAAATTTTTTCAAGGGCATCCCAAAGGTCCGCCACGAAGGGCCCGACAGCGACAATGATTTCGCCTTCCGCCATTACGCCCCCGACGAGGTGGTGATGGGCAAGACGCTGAAGGAGCACCTGCGTTTCTCGGTCGCCTATTGGCACAGCTTCGCCTGGGAGGGCGGCGATCCCTTCGGCGGGCAGACCTTCGAGCGGCCTTGGTTCGGCGAGGGTATGGAAAAGGCCAAGCTCAAAGCCGACGTGGCCTTCGAGATGTTCGAGATCCTCGGCGCACCGTATTTCTGCTTTCACGACGTCGACGTTCGCCCCGAGGGCGCGGATTTTGCCGAGAACACCCGAAACCTGCGCGAGATCACCGATTACTTCCAGGGCAAGATGGAGGCGACCGGCACAAAGCTTCTCTGGGGCACCGCGAACCTGTTCTCGCACCGGCGCTACATGTCCGGCGCGGCGACCAACCCGGATCCGGACGTCTATGCCTTTGCCGCGGCGACGGTGAAAACCTGCATCGACGCTACCCATCAGCTTGGCGGCGAGAACTACGTGCTTTGGGGTGGGCGCGAAGGCTATGAGACGCTGCTCAACACCGACATGGGGCGCGAGCGTCAGCAGGCCGGGCGGTTCCTGACACAGGCCGTCGAATACGCCCGCAAGATTGGCTTTGACGGCGCCATCCTGATCGAACCCAAGCCGCAGGAGCCGACCAAGCACCAGTACGATTACGATGTCGCGACGGTCTACGGCTTCCTCAAGGACTTCGGTCTCGAAAAGGAGGTAAAGGTCAACATCGAGCAGGGCCACGCGATCCTTGCCGGTCACAGCTTCGAGCACGAGTTGGCGCTGGCGCGTGAGCTGGGGATCTTTGGCTCGATCGACATGAACCGCAACGATTACCAGTCGGGCTGGGACACCGACCAGTTCCCGAACAACGTGCCCGAAATGGCGCTGGCCTATTACGAGGTGCTGCGCGCCGGAGGCTTTACCACCGGCGGCACCAACTTCGACAGCAAGTTGCGGCGTCAGTCGCTAGATGCCGAGGATCTGATCCTCGCGCATGTCGGCGGCATGGACGCCTGTGCCGCAGGCTTCAAGGCGGCGGCGAAGATGCTGGAAGACGGCAAGCTGGAAGAAGCCCGGCAGGCCCGCTACGCCGGCTGGGACAGCGCCGAGGTGCAGGCCATGCTCGCCGAAGGGCTGGACGAGATCGCGGCCCGTGTCGAGGGCGAAGGCCTCAACCCGACTCCGCGTTCGGGGCGGCAGGAAAGGCTCGAAAACCTGGTAAACCGTTACGTTTGAGGTTTTGCAGCGGCGGTCCCGACCGGGGCCGCCGCTGCACCTCCGGCCAGATTTATCAGGAAGGCCGAAGTTCTCGGCGCGACCCGCAGCGATCCGAGGGTGACGCGGCACGGGATCGGAGTGTTTGATGCCCGAACTGCCGGCGAAGCGGGTGGCACCCGTGGTTGATCCTGACGGTGATGGGGCAGGTCTGCAAACCAGACCCTGAATGACGCGCGTGCATCGCTCCCACGCGACCCGCGCATTACTGCGCGAACGGCGGGACGTTTGCCGATCATGGGGGCGCTTCTGCTCATGATAGTGTTCGAAGACGTGGTGTTCCCCGGTTTCGGTCAGGCCGCTGTGACAGGGCGGCGAGCAGGCGCGTGAGCGCAATGCCGATTGGAAAAATCCTTTTAACTTTGGTGTGGCGCGCGATCTTCATCGCGCCCTTCGGCGTGGCTTCGCGCACGGGACGTGACGCATTACAGCCTTGGGATGATCCAAATCAGTCATTGACTATGTTGAAATTAGTGCATACGTTAACTCACGCACAAGCATCGTTCACATAGTGTGGGTGGTGGAATGGCGACTCAGGGAGGACATCAAATGCAGGGAAAATTGGCGCGGAGCGTTGCGCTGGGTGCGATCATCGGATCGCTTCATGTGGCCGCGCAAGCTCAGGAGGTCGAGTTCTGGACGCAGCCGTACGGCGACCTCATTGCTTGGAAACAGTCAATCGAAGCCTTGGCCGACGAATTCGAGGCCGAGTCGGGCATCACCGTCAATTACGAGCCGATCAACTGGAGCGTCGCCTTTCGGCGGTGGCTTACAGTGGCTCAGGGCGGGCCGGCCCCGGACTGCGCCGACATGTTCTTCCTGCATTCATTTTCCGCCATCGGCGGAACCGAGCATGGGCCGCTGCCGCTCAATGAATACCGTGACAGCACCTGGCCTGCGCTCGACACAGACTTTTTCACGGGCAGCCTTCAGGACGTGACGTGGAGCGGTGATTTCTACGGCATCCCCTGGCGTGGCGACGTGCGTCCGATGATGTATCGCACCGATCATTTCGAGGTGGCCGGCCTGACCGCGCCCCCCGATACCTGGGACGAATTGGTTGAGCATGCCAAGAAGCTGACCTTGCGCGACGAAAACGGCAACGTGACGCAATGGGGCTTCGGGCTTGGCAACAACAACATCGGACAATCGTTTCCGCCGCTATACTGGCAGGCCGGCGGTGAAATGATGACCGAAGACGGCCGCACCGCGACCATCGACAACGAAGCCATGCGCACCGCCCTGCAATTCCTGAAAGACCTTGTCTGGACGCATGAGGTTCTTGATCCTGACTTCATGGAAAAGGGGAACGACACCGGCGAGGCCTTTCTGGCGGGCAAGGTGTCGATCGTCGGCAGCGTACCCGGCGGCTGGCCCTCGAACTGGACGGTGGAATATCCCGAGCTGAACGACAAATGGGCCCTGGCCGTGCCTGCGGCCGGCCCGGAGGGGCGCGATGCCTATTCGGGGTCAGGATATTTTGGCGTCCTGCGCGGCAGCGAAAACGTCGAGTCCTGCGTCAAATGGATCGAGTTCCTGAGCCGAGAAGAAAACATGCAGGTGCTCAGCGAGGCGAGCGGCAATGTCAGCCCGCACCGCGGTGTGATGAATTCCGAATTCTGGAGCGATACCGAATGGAAGTCGGTCCTGACCGAAAGTCTCGAATTCGCCCATACGTCGCAGCACCCGTCGCCGGTGTGGAATGCGCTTGCCGCGGATGAGGCCGGCGCCGTGATCTACGACATGGTTTATGACGTGGTGATCCGGCAGGCCGACATGGACGAAACGATCAAGCGGGCCGAAGAGCGGATGCAGGCCGAAATGGATCGGGCGTTCAACAAGTAACCTCCCTGGTGCGGGGCCCGGCTGGCCGGGTCTCGCGCCGCATTTCCAGACAAACAGGACGTGATGGCGATGGAACTGCGCAAGAATCTCTTTTGCTATCTGATGGTTGCACCGGCGCTTCTGATTACGTTGGCCCTTGGCATCGTGCCGATGGTCACGTCGCTATGGTGGAGCTTTCTGGACTACGATCTGATTCAGGCGGAAACCGCCGGCGAGACGTTCGTGGGATGGCGCAATTATCAGGTAGTCTTGTCTGACCAACGGTTCGTGACCTCGCTGGTCAATACCGTGGTGATGACCGTCATGGTCATGGCTCTGGTCGTGGCGCTCGGGCTGCTGCTGGCGCATGTCATGAATGCGAAATATCGCGGGCGCGCCATTGTCAGAACCCTGATCTGCGCCCCGTGGTTCGTGCCGCCCGTCGTGGCCGCGGCCATCTGGGTGTGGATGCTGGACACCGATCGCAGCCCGATCAACGCACTTCTCATGGATTGGGGGCTGATCGACGGCAACCTGCGGTTTCTGACCGATACCACTGACGCCGGACCGCTTTCGCTGCCGTTGGCGTCCGTGGTGGCGGTGCGGGTGTGGAACGGGCTGCCGTTTGTGGTGATCTTTCTGCTGGCGGGCATGCAGTCGATATCGCGCAGCTTGTACGAAGCGGCCTCGATCGACGGGGCAAGCCTGATCGGGCGTTTCAGGTATATCACCCTGCCTTTGCTGAAACCGGTTCTCGGTGTCATCGTGATGCTGTTGCTGATCACCGGTTTCGGACACTTCGAAATCAACTTCATCATGACCGGCGGTGGCCCGCAGGACATGACCAATGTCGCGGCGGTATACGCCTATCAGCAGGCCTTCAACTTCTTCCGCTTCGATTATGCGTCTGCGGCAAGCGGTGTGGTCTTTCTGATGACCAGCGTGATCTGCATCTTCTATATCCGCGCGCAAATCAGGAAAGACAAATAACCATGGATGCCACCGTCAATCCGGCTGTGCGTCAGGGGCAGGGGATCTTTTCCCGCTATCGCCGTGTCGACACGATCACCAAGCTGACCGTCATTGCCGCAACCGTCATTGCGCTGATCTACATTCTGCTGCCGATCTTCTGGATGCTCAAAAGCTCGTTCCAGACGGCGGCGGAAATCAAGCAATTGCCGCCAAAGTGGATTCCCGATCAGATCCGGCTGGATTCCTACCAGGACATCAACCTGCTGATCCCAATCTGGCGCTATATCTTCAACTCGATCTACGTCTCGGCGGCGGCGGCGCTGTTGGCAACGTTGATCGGGACCAGCGCCGCCTATGTCCTGTCGCGGTTCCGCTTTCCGGGCATGACCCTGATCCTCGTCACGATCCTTGTGACCCAGCTGATCCCGCCGATCACCCGTGTCTTTCCGCTGTATGCGCTGATTCAGGATGCCGGCCTGTTGAACACCTATACCGGTTTGATCCTGTCCTATGCCGGGTTCTCTCTGCCGTTTTCGATCCTGTTGCTGAAAGGGTATTTCGAATCCTCATGTCCGCCCGAGATCGAAGAGGCGGCGCTGGTGGATGGGTGCAGCTACATCTCGACCTTCCTGCGGATCATCCTGCCGATTTCCCTTCCGGGATTGGCCGCGGTGACGATCTTTACCTTCCTCAATGCATGGAACGATTTTCTCTGGGCGTCCTTGCTGCTCAATTCCAGCGAGATGAAGACGATCCAGGTCGGGATCGGAGATCTGACGGCCGAAGGTGGCGGCACCCGCTATGTCAGCATGTTCATGGCCGCCTGCGTGTTGGCCACTGTGCCGGCGCTGATCATGTTCATTTTCGTGCAGAGATGGCTCGTTTCCGGGCTGACCTCTGGCTCTGTCAAATAAGCTGAGGACCCCCAAGAATGTCCACAATTTCTGTTCGGAACGTCACCAAGAAATACGGTGCCGTCACGGCCATTCCCGATCTGTCGCTGGAGGTGACAAAAGGCGAATTCATCGTGCTGGTCGGGCCATCGGGCTGCGGAAAGTCCACGCTCTTGCGCATGTTGGCGGGGCTGGAAAGCATCACCGAGGGCGAGGTCGCGATCGATGGCGAGGTCGTCAACAACATGATGCCGCGCCAAAGAAATATCGCGATGGTGTTCCAGTCTTACGCGCTCTACCCGCATATGACGGTTGCCGGAAACATGGGTTTTTCGCTGAAGCTCGACGGCGCGGACAAGGCGGAGGTTGCCGAGCGCGTCAACGAGGTGGCAAAGATCCTCGCGCTGGATTCCCTGTTGGATCGCAAGCCGGCGCAATTGTCGGGCGGGCAACGCCAACGGGTTGCGATGGGGCGTTCGATCGTGCGCGATCCTTCGGTGTTCCTGTTCGATGAACCGCTGTCCAATCTGGATGCAAAGCTGCGGGTTCAGATGCGCGCCGAGATCAAGTCGCTGCACAACCGTCTGGGCACCACGATTGTCTATGTCACCCACGACCAGATCGAAGCCATGACCATGGCCGACCGCATTGTCGTCATGAACGCCGGCACAATCGAACAGGTCGGAGCGCCGCTGGATCTCTATGACCAGCCCGCCAACCGCTTTGTCGCGGAATTCCTTGGCTCGCCGTCCATGAACCTGATCGACGGGACCATTTCGGACAGCGGTACTGTCGTGCTGGGCAGTGGACTTGAACTGCCGCTGGGAGCGTCCTTGCGGGCCGGGGCCGAGGTCACGCTTGGCATTCGGCCTGAATATATTTCGCTTTCGGATACCGGGGGCATGAAAGTGCGCTGCATGGTCTCGGTGATCGAGCCAACCGGCCCCGCGACGATCCTTGTCGTCGAAATGGGCGACGAAAAAGTGACCATCGAGGTGACCGGTCGGGTGGCTCACAGGGTCGGGGACTTCATCGATATCTGGATGGCGAAGGAGCATTGCCATCTGTTCGACACATCGTCCGGCATTCGCCTGGACCAGTAAGGGACATCACATGACCACCAAATCTACCGAAGTCACCATTGACGGCGCGAAGTTCCAGATCAACGGGGCGCCGACCTATCGCGGGCGGAGCTGGAAAGGGCATCCGGTCGAGGGTCTCTTGCTGAACACCCGCATGGTGCAAGGCATCTTTGACGATCTGAATCCGGAGACACGTGACGACTGGGCCTATGCGGATACCGGGAGCTGGGATGCGGATCGCAACACCGAGGAGTTCATCGCGGCAATGCCGAGCTGGAAGGCGCATGGCGTGCTGGCTTTCACGATCAACCTTCAGGGAGGCAGTCCCTACGGCTATTCCAAGCAACAGCCATGGATCAACTCGGCATTCACGCCTGAGGGCGCGTTGCGCGACGAATACCTCGATCGGCTGAGCCGCATTCTCAGGGCGGCGGATGAGCTGGGCATGGTGGTGATCGTCGGGCTGTTCTACTTCGGTCAAGAGAAGATATTCGCCAGCGAGGATGCGGTGCGAACGGCCGTGCACAATGCCGTGACCTGGTTGTTGGAGACGGGGCATAAGAACATCCTTCTGGAAATCAACAATGAGTGCGATATCCTTTACCAGCTGCCGGTTCTCATGCCGGACGGTGTGCACGAATTGATCGACATCGCGAAATCCGTCGAAAAGGATGGTCGTCGTCTTTTGACCGGGACAAGTTATGGCGGCGGCTTCAATCCCAAGACCAACGTCGTCGAGCGCAGCGATTTCATCCTGATTCACGGAAACGGTCAGGATGACCCCGACCTGATCCGCGACATGGTGCGCAAGACCCGCGAGGTGCCGGGCTACAGGCCGATGCCTATCCTGTTCAACGAGGATGACCATTTCGACTTCGACAAGGATGACAACAATTTCGTTGCCGCGGTGGAAAGCTATGCCAGCTGGGGCTTTTTCGACTACCGGATGGACGGGGATGGCCCCGACGATGGCTATCAATCGGTCCCGGTGAATTGGGGCATCTCATCCCCACGCAAACGCGGGTTCTTTGAAAAGGCAAAGGAAATCGCAGGCACTTGAGCCCAGCGGCTGTTGAAGTGAAGGCCGGCGGCAGGAGAGACGGATTTGCCGCCGGTTGTCGTTTCGCCGATGATTGGACGCCTTGATAAACGGCACAGATCCCCCGGGAGGGGATGGCCAGCCCCGTTGTTGACGGGCGGTGCCGCGGGCTCACCTCTTGGTATGTGCGATCAAAATGCGGCTCTAGATGATCTTTTTACGTCAGAACCGTTGTCTTTTTCTTGCCCAGCCCTCAGGGTAAAGGAGAGGGGCGCTAACTGGGGAGGATCTCGATGAAGAAGCCGACGGTCGAGGATATAGCTCGACATGCAGATGTCAGCACGGCGACCGTGGGGCGCGTTCTGAACAATCGCGGAAGCGTCAGCGCCAATGCCCGCGAGAAGGTGGCGAACGCCGTCCGGGAGCTGGGTTACCGCCAATTGCCTGATTCCATCACGCATTCGGTTCGCGGTGTCCTCAAGTTCTTGTTTCTCATTCCAAACGGGGAAAGTGCCTTCCTGCAAATGTTCAAGCAAGCGGTGGCCTCCGCCCCCGCCGCAGTGCCCGACTATGAGGTGAAAATCGATTTCGGATATATCCCGTTCGACGATGATGAAGCGATCATCGCGCAGCTGGATGCCGTGTCCTGCGAGGACTATCAGGGGATTGCTGTCTTTGCCGTGGATGCGCCCGGCGTGCGGCATGCGATCGAAAGGGCCAAGACCCGCGGGCTTCAGGTGGTGACGTTGGTTTCGGACATCACCGACGCGCCGGTCAATTTCATCGGCATCAATAATGTGAACGCCGGGCGTGTTGCGGGAAGCCTGATGGGGCGCTTCCTGCCGGCCGGACGCCACAAGATCGCGATCGTTTGCGGCACGGCGCGGTTGCGGGATCAAATTGATCGCATCTATGGCTTTAACCAAGCCTTGGACGCGACCCTTAAGACAGTCGAGGTTCTGGAGCCGCTTGAAGGCAACAGCATAATCGAAAAGAATTATCAGTTGGTTCGCAAGCTGCTGGCGGAGCATCCGGACATTTCCGGCATCTATTCCAGCAGCGCAGGCAACAGTGGCATACTGAGGGCATTGAGCGAAATAGAACAGCGACCGATTGTCATCATGCATGAGTTGACGCCGCGCCTGCGGGAAGCCTTGTCGCGCGGTGAGTTGGATGCGGTTATTGGCCAGAACGTCGATCACATCGCCAGAAGCGCGGTACGTGTCCTGCGGGCTCATTGCCTGGGGGCGCCAATTGTCGAAAGCCAGGAGAAGATAACCATCGATATCTTCCTCGCCGACAACATGCCTTGACCTGAAGATTTGGTTGCTCTGGCTGTCAATTTTGAAGAGTGCAAAATGTCAAATATCGATCCTGGAATGACCCAAAATGATCATTGACGATGATCTAAAATGATCATAGAGTCATCGGCGCGCTGACAGGGCTCAAGCCGTGTGGGTGCTGAAGGAGCGCCTCGGGGAGGGCGTCAGCGCATGAGTTGATTTTTCGACCGCGCCCGCGAAACACAGATGGAAACTCTTATGCCACTTCCAATACCAGAAACAGATGGCCTCTGGCTTGGGCGCATTCTTGTCCCGGATGTCGGTCCATGTGTCGTGACGGCCCGTGACGGAACCTTGCTGGATATCACATCGCGCGATGCGCCGGCGGTACGCGACATCATGGAAATGGACGACCCGGCCTCCTATGTGGCGGCGGCGCCCGGACGCCCGGTCGAAGGTGAATGGGATTGGCTGGCGCCCTGTGACTTGCAGGCCGTCAAAGCCTGCGGCGTGACCTTTGCCGGGTCGATGGTTGAACGCGTCATTGAGGAGCAAGCCGCGGGCGATGCGGCAAAGGCCGAGGATATCCGAAATCGGGTTGCCGCCCGTATCGGTGACAGTCTCAACAACATCGTCCCGGGCTCTGCCGAGGCCGAAAAGGTAAAAGAAGCTCTAAAGGCCGAGGGGTTGTGGTCCCAATACCTCGAGGTGGGCATTGGTCCCTACGCCGAAGTCTTTTCGAAAGCCCAGGTTTTGTCATCTGTCGGCTTTGGCAGCGCGGTCGGTTTGCATCCCATCTCGAACTGGAACAACCCGGAACCCGAAGTGGTGCTCGTTGTGAATTCCAGGGGCGCTATCATGGGCGCGACATTGGGAAATGACGTCAATTTGCGCGACGTAGAGGGCCGATCCGCCTTGTTGTTGTCAAAAGCAAAAGACAACAATGCCAGTTGCGCCATCGGGCCGATGATCCGGCTTTTTGACGATACTTTCGACCTTGACGCCGTGCGGAATCTGGAAATTCAGCTCACAATCGAGGGCGTTGACGGCTATCGGCTTGAAGGGTCGAGTTCGATGAAACAGATCAGCCGAGACCCCGAAGACTTGGTAAAACAAACCATCGGAAGGCATCACCAGTACCCCGACGGGTTGGTGCTTTTTCTCGGAACCTTGTTCGCCCCCACACAGGACCGAGATGCGCCCGGACAAGGATTTACACATAAAATAGGCGATATTGTCACTGTGTCCTGTCCCGAATTGGGCCAGCTCGTCAACTCGGTCGATCTTTCAACATCCTGCGCCGAATGGACTTTTGGTCTGGCAGACATGATGCGCAATTTGGCGACGCGCAATCTTATCTAACAAGGACAAATAATGAGTGTCGGAAAACATCTGATAGCTGGAAACTGGATTGGCGGAGAGCGGACGTTCCGGTCCGATCCGGCGCATGGTGAACCTCGGGAGTTCTCGGTCGGCACGCCCGACCTGGTTGACGCAGCCGTGGAAGCTGCCGAGGCTGCCTTTGCGAGCTATGGAAAGACCAGCCGCGCAGATCGCGCCGCCTTTCTGAACGAAATCGCGAAGGAAATCGAGAGCCGCGTGGAGAAGATCGCGAAGATCGGATCTCAGGAAACCGGGCTGCCCGAACAACGTCTGATCGCCGAGTGTGGCCGCACAACCGGGCAATTGCGTCTGTTCGCCGATCACATCACGGCGGGTGATTATCTTGATCGCCGCCACGATGCCGCCTTGCCGGATCGCGCCCCCTTGCCCCGCCCCGATCTCAAACTGATCCAGCGCCCGATTGGACCTGTCGCGGTCTTTGGTGCGTCAAACTTCCCGCTGGCCTTCAGTGTGGCTGGCGGTGATACCGCGAGCGCCTTGGCGGCCGGTTGCCCTGTCGTGGTCAAGGGGCATTCAGGTCACCCTTGAACCAGTGAAATCGTCGCGCAGGCGATCGACGTTGCGCGCAAGACGCGCGGGATAGACGCCGGTGTCTTCTCGTTGGTTCAGGGTGGCAGCCGCGATGTCGGCACCGCTTTGGTGCAGCACCCTTTGATCGCCGCCGTCGGATTTACCGGGTCTTTGGCAGGCGGCAGGGCGCTGTTTGACCTGTGCGCCCAACGCCCGACCCCAATTCCGTTCTTTGGCGAACTCGGGTCTGTCAATCCGATGTTCGTTCTGCCCGCCGCCCTGTCGGCACGTGCGGCATCGATAGGGGAGGGGTGGGCAGGTTCCCTGACAATGGGCGTCGGCCAGTTCTGCACACAACCCGGGATCGCAATCGTTGTCGCCGGGCCAGAGGCAGATACGTTTGTTGCGGCAGCGGCCACCGCCCTTGATGGAATTGCCCCGCAGACGATGCTGACCGAGGGAATTGCGCAAGCCTATCATTCGGGCGCCGCAAAATTTGACAGCGACGCCACCACCACCCGTCACACAGGTCATGACGGCGCGGTGGGTGACGGGCGCACGGCGCGTCCGGTCTTGCTGTCGGTCCCGGCAAAGGATTGGTTGGAAAATGCCAGCCTGCACCACGAAGTCTTTGGGCCCCTTGGCCTGGTGGTTCTGGCCGATGACGTCAGGCAGATGCACAAGATTGCCGCCTCTCTCGATGGTCAGTTGACGCTGACACTCCAAATGGAAAACGACGACCGCGAAGAGGCCGGCAGGCTCATTCCGACGCTCGAGCGCAAGGCAGGCCGCATCCTTGCCAACGCATTTCCGACCGGCGTCGAAGTATCTGACACGATGGTGCATGGCGGCCCTTACCCGGCTTCGACGAATTTCGGGGCAACTTCGGTCGGAACACTGGCCATTCGCCGCTTTGTCCGTCCGGTCTGCTATCAGAACCTGCCTGACTCGCTCGTCGACGACTTCGCAGGCAATCCGTGACATGACACAGCCCAAACCGCGCCTTCGTTCACAGGATTGGTTCGACAATCCCGACCATGCCGACCTGACGGCTCTCTACCTCGAACGGTTCATGAATTACGGGATCACGCCGGACGAATTGCGATCAGGTCGTCCCATAATCGGGATTGCGCAGAGCGGTAGCGATTTGGCCCCCTGCAACCGTGGGCATCTGGCCAATGAATCGCGCGTCAGGGACGGAATTCGCGATGCGGGAGGTATCCCCATCGCCTTTCCGACACATCCAATCTTCGAAAACTGCCGCCGTCCGACCGCGGCATTGGATCGGAACCTGGCATATCTGGGTCTCGTCGAAATTATGAACGGCTATCCGCTGGACGGGGTTGTTCTGACGACGGGCTGTGACAAGACCACGCCATCCGCGCTCATGGCGGCATCGACCGTCGATATCCCTGCGATCGTGTTGTCTGGCGGCCCGATGTTGGACGGGTGGCACAACGGCGAACGGGTGGGGTCCGGCACCGTCATCTGGCGGGCGCGGCGAAAACTTGCTGCCGGCGAGATGACCCGTGACGAATTCCTTGATGAAGCGTTGGATTCGGCCCCGTCGGCCGGACATTGCAACACCATGGGCACCGCCCTGACGATGAACGCAATGGCAGAAGCGCTGGGAATGTCCTTGCCCGGATGCGCCACGATCCCAGCGCCTTACCGCGAGCGCGGCCAAATTGCGTACAGGACGGGAATGCGGATCGTCGAGATGGTGCGCGCAGATCTCTGCCCGTCCGATATCATGACCAAAGCCGCATTTCTGAACGCTGTAAACACATGCGCTGCCCTTGGCGGATCCACGAATGCACAACCCCATCTGAACGCCATGGCCTTGCATGCAGGCCTGTCCCTGACGGCGGCAGACTGGTCGGCGGCCTATGACATACCGCTCTTGGCCAACGTTCAGCCCTCCGGCGACTATCTCGGGGAAAGTTTTCATCGTGCCGGTGGGGTGGCATCAATCATGCGCGAACTGCTGGACAACAAAAGGCTAAACGGGGAATGCCTGACCGTCTCCGGCGAGAAAATCTCGATCCAACTGGCGCGGGCCGCCGCCCCTGACGGCGATGTCATTCGTTCTTACTCGCAACCGTTGAAAGACCGCGCCGGCTTTCTTGTTTTGAGCGGCAATCTTTTTGATTTCGCCATTATGAAGACGAGCGTCATTTCAGACGAGTTTTCCGAACGTTACCTGTCCGACCCTGAGAGGCCCGGCGTGTTTGAAGCCCGCGCGATCGTCTTTGAAAGCTCAGACGACTATCTCACGCGGATCAACGATCCGGCCCTCAATATCGATGCCCACTGTATTCTTGTGATCAGGGGGGCGGGCCCCATTGGATGGCCGGGTTCGGCAGAAGTGGTCAACATGCAGCCGCCGGATCATTTGTTGAAATCGGGAATTACCAGCCTGCCCACGCTTGGCGATGGCCGCCAATCCGGCACGGCTGATAGCCCGTCCATCCTGAACGCCTCGCCAGAGAGTGTCGCGGGCGGCGGCCTATCGTTGCTGAGAACCGGTGATACAATCCGAATTGATATCAAGAATGGCACCTGCAATGCCGTTGTTGACGACGAGGAACTGCGCCAGCGCAGTGCAGGCGGCGTTGAAGTTCCCGAGGCGAATACGCCTTGGGAGCGGTTATACCGCGAAAATGTCACGCAGCTCGAAGACGGCGGAATTCTCAAAGGGGCGCCATCGTTTCGCGCGACCAAGAACCGCCTTCCGCGGCACAATCACTGAACGCTTTTCCAAAGGTGGTTCTGGATCGAGTCATCCCCCGAGGAACTACACCGCAAAAGTGTGCTCCCGCCATCCACCTGAACCCGGGGGCGCCTGAAATCCAAGGCGCCCCCAGGGGAAATCATGTCCTTGCGTTAGCCACCTGCTCCTTGGCTGCGGCCACGATGTTGCCCGGCGTGAAGCCATATTGACGCTGGAGTTCCGCGAGCGGCGCTGAGGCTCCGAAAGTGCGCATGCCGATGATCTGGCCGCGCAGTCCGGTATACCTGGTCCAGCCCAGGATCGACGCCTTCTCAACCGCCACGCGGGCGGTCACGTCCGGCGGCAGGACGGCGTCCTTGTAGGCCCGCTCCTGCTGCTCGAACAACTCCCAGGACGGCATGCTGACGACGCGCGCGGCGATACCCGCAGCCTTCAGCTCCTCGTAGGCCGCGATGCACAGCGACACTTCGCTGCCCGTGGCCAGTAGCAGGACGTCCGGCTTGCCGTCGACGGCATCGGCCAGCACATAGGCGCCGCGGGCGACGCCGGCCGCCGGGGCATAGCGAGAGCGGTCCAGAGTGGGCAGGTTCTGGCGGCTGAGGATCAGCACCGCCGGCTCATGGCGCAGATGCATGATGACGCGCCAGGCCTCGACCACTTCGTTGGCATCGGCGGGCCGCAGAACCACAAGCCCCGGGATCGCCCGGAGCGAGGCAAGGTGTTCCACCGGCTGGTGGGTCGGGCCGTCCTCGCCGACGCCGATGGAATCATGGGTGAAGATGTGGATCGTCGGGATCTCCATCAATGCACTCAGCCGGATGGCCGGGCGCGCGTAGTCGCTGAAGATCAGGAAGCCAGAGCCATAGGGCCGGACCTTGGACAGCGACATGCCGTTCAGGACGGCGCTCATCGCGTGTTCGCGGACGCCAAAGTGGAAGTTGCGGCCGGCATGGTCCTCGGCGCTGAAGTCGCCGGCGCCGTCGAAGGTCAGCCTTGTATTCGTCGACGGCGCAAGGTCGGCCGCGCCGCCGATCAGCCAGGGCACCTGTTCGGCAATGGCGTTTAGCACCTTGCCCGAGGCGACCCGGCCTGCCAGCCCCTTGTCATCCGCCGGAAAGCTGGGCAGGCTCTGGTCCCAGCCGTCCGGCAGCACGCGCCGTTGCGTGCAGTTCAGCTGATGCGCGAGGTCCGGATATGTGTCTTGGTACTCGGAAAACAGCGCGTTCCAGGCGGTGGACGCTTCATCGCCTCGCTTTCCAAGCCCGTTGCGGAAATGCGCGATCACTTCGTCCGGCACCTCGAATTTCGCGTCCTCGGGCCAGCCGTAATTCTGCTTGGTCAGGCGGATTTCATCGTCGCCCAGCGGACTGCCATGCGCGCCGTAGGTGCCCTGCTTGTTGGGGGATCCATAACCGATATGGCTGCGCACGATGATCAGCGTCGGCCGGTCCTCGGTCGCCCTGAAACTCCGAAAAGCCTGATCCAGCGCATCGAGATCGTTGGCATCCGCGACCCGGAGCACGTTCCAGCCATAGGCTTCGAACCGCTTGCCCACATCTTCGCTGAAGGCCAGGTCGGTCGAGCCCTCGATGGTTATCTTGTTGTCGTCGTAGATCCAGCACAGGTTGGACAGCTTGAGGTGCCCGGCAAGCGAGGCCGCCTCGCCCGAGATGCCCTCCATCATGCAGCCGTCGCCGGCCAGCGCGTAGACATCGTAATCGAAAAGCTCGAAGCCCGGCCGGTTGTAGGTCGCCGCGAGCCACCGCTGCGCGATCGCCATACCCACTGTGGTGGCGACGCCCTGGCCGAGCGGGCCGGTCGTGGCCTCGACGCCGGTGGTCCAGCGATATTCCGGATGGCCCGGGCACGCGCTGCCCATCTGGCGGAAATTCCGGATGGCATCGAGCGGCACCGCCGGCTCGCCCTGGGTTTCGTAATCGGGGTTGACCGCCTTGACGCCCGTGACGTGCAACAACGAATAGAGCAGCATCGAGGCATGGCCGACCGAAAGCACGAAGCGGTCTCTGTTCGGCCAGATCGGTCTGTCGGGATCAAAGCGCAGAAAGCGCTGCCAGAGGGTGTAGGCCACCGGCGCAAGCCCCATGGGCGCGCCCGGATGACCGGAATTGGCGGCCTGAACCGCGTCGATCGTCAGAGTTCTCAGCGTGTTGATCGACAGTTGATCGAGATCGTCGGAATTGCTCATGACTGCGTTCCTTCCAAGTTCGGCAATGGGGCGCGAACGCGCTTTGATGAGGGGAGTGGAGGCCGGGATGAATATCCCCGGCCTTCCGATTGATCAGGCGGCGGACGACTGCTTCTGCTTTTGCTCGATGCCTTGCAGAAGCTTCTGATGGTCCGCGTCGAAATTGCGGATGCCTTCGGCCAGCTTCTCGGTGGCCATGGCATTGGCGTTCAGCCGCCAGCGAAAATCCGGCTCGTCCAGCGAGATCCGCGCCATGCCTGATGCACTCTCGGGCGTCATCACCCGCCGCACCCCGGCCTCCTCGGCGTCGAGTTCCTCGAGCAGATTGGGCGAGATCGTCAGACGGTCGCAGCCCGCCAGCGCCTTGACCTGGCCGGTATTGCGGAACGAGGCGCCCATCACGATGGTCTCGATCCCGTTCGACTTGTAGTAATCGTAGATCTCGCGCACCGAGCGCACGCCGGGGTCCTCCTCGGCGTCGAAGCTGCGGCCCTCCTTGGCGGTGTACCAGTCGGTGATCCGGCCGACGAAGGGCGAGATCAGCGCCACGCCGGCTTCGGCGCAGGCCGCAGCCTGCGCGAGCGAGAAGAGCAACGTAAGGTTGCAGTCTATGCCTTCGTCTTGCAGGATTTCCGCGGCGCGGATGCCTTCCCAGGTGGAGGCCAGCTTGATGAAGATCTTCTCGCGACCGACCCCGCGTTCGCCGTAGGCCGCGACCAGCGCCCGCGCCTTGGCAAGCGAGGCCTCGGTGTCGAAGGACAAGCGCGCATCCACCTCTGTCGAAACCCGGCCGGGTACCAGTTGCGCCAGTTCCACGCCGACCCCGACAGTCAGGGTATCCGCGATCTCGAGCGGCGTCTTCCCGGCCGACCTGCCGGCCTCGATCTCCTTGGCGACCATCTCCTCGAAGGCTGGCATCTGCAACGCTTTCAGGATCAGGCTGGGGTTGGTTGTGCAGTCGTGGGGTTTCAGCGCCCGGATCGCATTCACGTCTCCGGTATCGGCGACAACGGTGGTCATCTCCCGCAATTGGCTCAGGCTGCTTGCCATGGGTCTTCCTCCTTGATCGGTTGTGCTGTGTTCGAACGTCAGACCCGGATGTCGTCTGCGGCAAACGTCACATCCGCCTCCAGGCGGCCGGCGAGAATGCGGCGCGCGTTCGGCAGATCGTTGCGTTCGGCGCGCGCCAGGGCCTCGTCGGGTGTGTGCCCATGGTCGAGCCAGCGCTGCAAGAGACGGCCCCGCAACACCTCCTCGGGCGTGTCGAGCCAGACCGACAGGTCCCAGAGCGGCTTTAGCGATTGCCAAGGGTCTTCGCCGAAGAGCAGGTAGTTGCCCTCGACAATCGCCACGTCGCACTCCGCCTCGATCGAGGCCGTTCCCGCGACGGCGAGGTCACGGCTGCGGTCGAACAGCGGATAGACGACCTCGCCGCCTTGCTTCAACCGGTGCATCATGTGAACGAAGCCCTGCGCGTCGAAGGTTTCGGGCGCACCCTTGCGCGCCACAAGCCCGCGTGTCTCAAGCAGGCCATTGTCGAGGTGAAACCCGTCCATGGGGATGGCCCGGGCGGGGCGGCCCGCCGCATTTACTGCGGCCGTAATCATTCCGGCCAGCAGGGACTTTCCGCCTGCCGGCGCCCCGGCAACGGCCACCAGCCAGCGGTTCCCTATCCGCGGCAATCCGGCAATGCGCCGCGCAAGATCGACGACATTGCCGGGGGCGAACGCGTCAGGCGAACTCATCTGCACGCTCCGGCACCTTGGCGCCGGTCATGTAGGCGACGGCGTCGGACA